>DASZXM010000858.1:0-8877 GCA_035546415.1 Pseudonocardiaceae bacterium | reverse complement strand
CCAGGAGTTGTCGAACTCCTGGCCCGTTTCGCGCCGAACGGACGACACGCCGATCGGCCCCGCGCCCATTGGCCGACACGCCGACGGCCCCGCGCCCATTCACCGACCAGCTCCGTGCCACTCACCGACCCGCCAACAGGCCACACGCTCATTCACCGACCAGCTCGACGCCATTCACCGACCCGCCTATCGGTCCCGCGCCCATCCGCGACACGCGGATGCGTCCGCGCGCCGGATGCCGATACGCGACAGGCGTCCCCGCACAGAAGCCGAGCCGTCTGCTCACCGAGCGGCCGACACGCCGAATCGCTTCTTTCGCCGGGCCAACCACACGCGCGGCGATTCGCCGCGAACGCTCGGCATGAAGCGGGTGCCAACCACCACCTACGTCCCGCCATGTCCGTGAGCGGTCGACACGCCGATGCGTTCTCCTTGAACCGCCGACACGCCGAGCGAGCCGACGCCAAACCTGGAGCTGGCCACCCCGCTGAAGCGACGACACGCCGACCAGTCCTGCCGACGTCCGTGCGGAGCGGGATGCCGGCAAGGGGGTTCAAGCGGCGTGCCGGAGGATACGACATTCGCCGAAAGCGGCCGGCATGTCGCCGATCCGTTGCGGAACACGCCGGCACACACCGCCGGCGGCAGAAGCAACAGCCGGGCGTGTCGTCGCCTCGCCGAGAACTGGCCAGCGTGTCGTCGGTTCCGCGAGACTCGCCAGCACACCGCCAGCGACACCAACACCGACCCGGCACGTCGTCGCCTCCCCGAAAACTCGCCGGCATGTCGTCGGTTCCGCGAGACCGGGCCGGCATGCCGTCGCTCCACGAGAACTCGCCAGCACACCACCAGCGACACCAACACCGACCCGGCACGTCGTCGCCTCCCCGAAAACTCGCCGGCATGTCGTCACCTCGGCGAGGCCGCGGCAGCATGCCGTCACCTTCGCGAGAACTCACCGGCGTGTCGTCGCTTCCGCGAGGCCGTCTCGCCGACACCTGGCGCTGGTTGACGCAGCGTCCACGTTGGTCTGTCACCGCCCGGCGCATCGACGGTTCAGACCCCCCGACCCCGCGAATTGGCGCGTCGCCAAAGACTTCTTCGCATTCCACATGGGTGCCGATGTCTCGCGAACAACGAGATCGCACACAACGAGATCGGGCCAGGCCCTGGGCTTCGTTGCCCGGGGTCTGGCCCGATCGTCACGCACTCCGTTGGTCTGTCTGGGACGTCGCAGGTGCCGAGCCCGCGACCGTTGTCAGGACGCTGCCGCCACCTCGTCGCGCGTCCCGTTCTCGACTGCCGGCTCCCCTGCCGGCGTCGACACGAGGGCGTCAGCGTTCAGCTTCAGCCCATAACGTCCGACCAACTCGTCGAAGATCGGGGTCGTCCCCGTTCTCTCGGAATCGGCCGTCCCCACCGATTTCGTGTCCATGACACATGGTTACCCCTTTTGGAGCACGGTTTCACGCGTGTTGCAGCATCGTGACCTGGGCCGTAACGCTCAGTCGGCCAGCAAACCTCTGCGTAGCTGGGCCAGTGTCCTGGCCAACAACCGCGAAACGTGCATCTGTGAGATACCTAACCGGGCGGCGATCTCGCTTTGCGTCATGTTGTTGAAGAACCGCAGCACAATTACTGTCCGCTCACGTTCCGGTAGTGCGGCGAGCAGTGGGCGCAGGGCCATCCGGTTCTCCGCGTTGGCCAGTGCGTCGTCCTCCGCGCCCAACCGGTCGGCGATGGTGGCCGTGCTGTCCTCGTGCGACGGTTCGTCCAGTGACGAGCCGCGCTGGGCGCCCGCCACCAGCAGGCTCTCGATGACCTCCTGCTTCGGCACGCCCAACCGGCCGGCCAGTTCGCTCGGTGTCGGCGCCCGGCCCAGTTCGTTGGTCAGTTCCGCCGCCGCCGTGGCGATCGACGCGTGCCGCTCCTTCAGCGGCCGGGGGACGTGCACCAGCCACGACGCGTCCCGGAAGTGCCGCCGGACCTCGCCGACCATCGTGGGCACCGCGAACGACATGAAGTCCGCGCCGCGCTCCGGGTCGAACCGGTCGACCGCGTGCATCAGGCCGACCGCCGCCACCTGTGCCAGGTCCTGGTGCGGCACACCGCGGTTGCGGTAGCGGCGGGCGATGTTCTCCGCCACCGGCAGATGTTCCGTGACCAGGCGGTCGCGCAGCGCAGTGCGACGCGGGTCGTCCTCGGCCAGGGAACGCAGCTCGACGAACAGCGGAGCGAGGTGGTCGTAGCCGCCCCTGGACTCGGATCTGCCGGAGTCGCGCCGCGTTTCGGTCACGCCGCCCGTTCGACTTTCTTCTTCGCCAGCTCGATCCACGCCACCGCCCTGCCATCCGTGCTGTCCACCTCGCAGCGCACGTCGTCGGTCAGCGTGACCAGCACCTGCCACGGGAATCCGTCCATCGGCGGCCGCTTGCCGTCCTGGCTGGGCACCGAGCACCGCACCCGCACCTCCTCGGCGGCCAGGCTGAACCGGCACACCAGCTCGGCGCCGGGCACGGCCAGCGGAACCAGCATCGAACACGCCTCGTCGACGGCCAGCCGCAGGTCGTCGACCTCGTCCAGCGTCATGTCCTGCTGCAACGCGAGGTCGGCGGCCACCGCGCGCACGGTGGACAGATACTCGGAACCGGCTGTCAGGCGGATCTCCACCTCGGCCAAGTCGTTCGTCTCCCCGGTCAACGTCTCGCTCACCCGCGCACGTCCAGCACCTCGACCAGGCCCATCATCTCGACGACCCGGCGGACCGGCGGCTGCAGGTTCAGCACGCGGAACACGATGCCCAGCCGGTTGGCCTCCTTCACGCCCGCCAGCAGGGCCCCCAGACCGCTCGAATTGAGGAACGGCACCCCGGCCAGGTCGACGTCCACCTGCCGTGGCGCGCCGCCGTCCTCACTGCCCACCGCACTGACCACCGCATCCCGCAACTGCCCTGCGGTGTGCAGGTCGACGTCCCCGGATGCGGACAGCACCACGACGTCGCCGTCCCGCTCCGAGTGGAGCTCCAGCATGTTCGTTCCTCCAGGGTGGCTCCGGCGCGCCCGTCGTGCGCCCCGCATGCGCTTGTACCCGTTTTGGCGCGTCGCCAACCACGCCACCGACCGGCACCGTACCGGAACGGTAGTGGCGGCGCGCTCCGCGGTCAGCCGCTCAACGAGCGATCATCCACCCCCATCGGGCCGGGGGTCTGTCCGGCCATCCCGGGGCACGGCAGCTGCGCCCACACGGTCTTGCCGTCGCCGATCAGGTCGCTCCCCCACCGGGTGCTCAGCGCCGACACGATCAGCAGGCCGCGGTGCCGGTCCTCGACGGGGTCGGGGCTGAACAGGATCGGCAGCTGGAGGCTGTGGTCGATGACGTCCACCCGGATCGAGCCGTCCGACAGCGACAGTTCCAGCTCGGCATCGCCACCGCCGTGCTCCACGGCGTTGCCGACCAGCTCCGACACGACCAGCTCGGCCATCTCCCGGGTCTGGTCGGGCACCCGCCACGAGCGCAGCGTGTCGGAGGTGAACCCGCGTGCCGCTGGAACCGCCATCGTGCCGGCCGGCAGCGGGATGCGGACGGTCGTCACGATGGCGGCTCCTCCCTGCGCCCAGCACTGTCAACAGGCCGACGACCACACGTTACGGCAAATGCCGCAGCATCGGTTGCTCTCTACCGGCCCAGGTTTCCCGTCACCACCGGCGACAAACCTGTGACAACGGGCTCAGTGTGCGCCGACGTCCTGGTGCACGGAGGCGAGCCCGGCGGGTGCCGCGGCCAGCGCGGTCCGAATGGCCTCGATCAGCGCCAACGCCGATTCCTCGGTCAGCTCGACCGCCACCCGGGCGGACGGGCCGCGCTCCGGGTTGATGAAGTCGATGTTGACGGTGTGCGCGAACGGGGCGTGCACCGGGTGGTCGACGTAGACGGTGGCGTGGCTGAGGCCGAACCAGCCGGCCGCACCCTTGCCGCTGCCGTCCACCTCCACCCGCTCGGTCAGGTACGTGCACATGCGAACCTCCTCAGACGGACAGGTGCTTGCCGAAGAACCCGAAGACCCGTTCCCAGCCGTCCACGGCCGCCGCCGGCCGGTAGGAGGGCCGGTCGACCGCGAAGAACGCGTGACCTGCGCCGTCGTAGCTGTGGAACTCGTGGTCCTTGCCCAGCCGGGTCAACTCGGCGTCCAGGGTGGCCACCGACTCCGGCGACGGGTACTTGTCCTCCTTGCCGAACAGGCCCAGCAGCGGGCAGGACAGCTTGTCGGCCATCCCCAGCAGCGGCTTCATCTGGTAACCCTCCGGCGGGTCCTCCACCACGAACGCGCCGTAGCAGTCGACGGCGGCGTCGATCTGCAGCGAGCAGGCCGACAGGAACGTCTGTCGGCCGCCGGAGCAGTAGCCGATGACGCCGATCTTGCCGTTCGCACCGGGCAGCGTGTTCAGGTGCCGGGCGGCACCGTCGACGTCGCCGACCAGCCGCTCGTCCGGCACGCCACCCTGGGCGCGCGCGGTCGCGGCGGCGTCGTCCGGGCTGGCGCCCGGGGCCTCCCGGTGGTACAGGTTCGGGCAGATCGCCGCGTACCCGTGCACGGCGAACTTGCGCACGATCTCCTTGGTCGCCTCGTCGTAGCCGGGCATGTGGTGGATCACCACGACACCGCCGCGCGACGCGTCCGATTCCGGGCGCGCGAGGTAGGCCTCGATCTCGTCACCGCCGTGTCCGGTGATGGTGACGGTTCGCGCCGTGATCGCGTCGTCGGTCATACCTTCTCCCTTGTCTTGTTTCTGAGCGATTCCTGCTCGGAGTGGAAGTAGCGGGCGCCGCGCAGGGCGGACGCGAGCGCGGCGACGGCGGCCATCGCCGCGGCCGTGCCGAACACGATGACCAGGCCGTGGTGGAACGGCCCGGAGATCAACTCGGGGAAGAACCGGTTGCCGGTCAGCGCGGCCACGTTCCGCGCCGGCACGCTGGCCAGCGCGCCGTTGGCGGACAGCAGGTGACCGACCGGGTTGTCACCCAGGAACGCGGCGAACAGGGTGCTGACCGGGGGCAGGTGGGCGAGGTTCGCGGCGACGTCACCGGGCACCCCCTTGGCGGTCAGGCCGGACGTCAGCGTCTGGGGCAGCGTGCTGGCCAGGCCGGCGATCATCAGCGAGAAGAACACGCCGATGGACAGCGCGGTGCCGGAGTTCTGGAACGTCGAGCGCATGCCGGATGCGACGCCGCGCTGGTCGACGGGCACGCTGCTCATGATGGCGGAGGTGTTCGGCGCGGAGAACATGCCCTGCCCGATTCCGCTCAGGACCAGTAACGCGGCGAACGCGGGATAGCTGAAGTCGACGGGCAGCGCGAGCAGCCCGAGGAACGCGAGCACGACCAGCAGCAGGCCGCCGGTGGCGAACAGCCGGGCGCCGAACCGGTCGGACAGCCACCCCGACACCGGCCCGGCGATCAGGAAGCCGAAGGTCAGCGGCAGCATGTAGATGCCCGCCCACAGCGGGGTGTCGGCGTAGGCGAACCCGCGCAGCGGCAACCAGATCCCCTGCAACCAGATGATCAGCATGAACTGCATGCCGCCGCGGGCGATCGCGGTCAGCAGGGCCGCCAGGTTGCCCGCGGCGAACGCCCGGATCCGGAACAGGCTCAGCCGGAACATCGGCTGCGCGATCTTCGTCTCCGCGACGCAGAACGTGACCAGGAGGACGACACCCAGTCCCAGCCCGCCCAGCACCATCGGGTTGCCCCAGCCGGTCGCGGCGTGCCCGTAGGGCTGGATGCCGTAGGTGATCGCGGCCAGCAGCACGCCCGCGCCCGCCGTGAAGGTGACATTGCCGATCCAGTCGATCTTCGCCGGTTTCGGCGTGCCGAATTCGCGCAGCTTCAGATACGACCAGACCGTGCCGAAGATGCCGATCGGGACGTTCACCCAGAACACGGCGTGCCAGTCGATCTCGGCCAGTACGCCGCCAAGCAGCAGGCCGAGGAACTGCCCGGCCAGCGCGGTGATCTGGTTGATGCCCAACGCCATGCCGCGCTGTTCGGCGGGGAACGCGTCGGTGAGGATCGCGGCCGAGTTCGCCGTCAGCATGGCGCCGCCGACGGCTTGCACCACCCGCCAGCCGATCAGCCACAGCGCGCCGCCGGCACCGTGCATCGGATCGACGGACAGCAGCAGCGACGCGCCGCTGAAGATCGCGAACCCGAGGTTGTACATGCGGACGCGGCCGAACATGTCGCCCAACCTGCCGAGCGCGACGACCAGCACGGCCGACACCAGCAGGTAGCCCAGGATCATCCACAGGAGAAAGCCGATGTTCCCCGGTGCCAACGGATCCAGGCCGATGCCGCGGAAGATGGCGGGCAGCGAGATGATCACGATCGAGCCGTCGATGGTGGCCATGAGCACGCCGATGGTCGTGTTCGACAGCGCGATCCATTTGTACCGGTCGTTCACAGGTTGTCCGCCAACCGTTCCAGCAACGGGATGACGGCGATCAGCTGGCGCTGCTCGGCGGGGCTGAAGCCCTCGGCGAGTGCGGTGGTGATCGCCCGGATGTTGCGCGAGCGGGTGTCCAACAGCAACTGGCGGCCCTCGACGCTGACCGACATCAGCACGCGGCGGCCGTCGCTGGGATCGGCGGCGCGGCGCACCAGGTCCCGCTGCTCCAGCGCGGCGAGCGTGGCGCCCATGGCCTGCGGCCGGACGTGCTCGCCCTCGGCCAGCGTGCCCGGCGTCGCCGGACCGTCCCGGTCCAGCCGGGCCAGCACCGACATCTCGGAGAACGTCAGCTCGCCGGGCGCCAGTCCCTGGCGCAGCCTGCGGGTGAACCTGCCCAGCACCACCTTCAGGTCGGCACCCGCCTGGAGCAGGTCCGAGTCGGTCACCTGGTCATCGCCCACAGATAGTAAACCTAGCCTTATCAGTTCGGATGTACAAATCTGCCCCTGACACCCCCGCCGACCAGGCGATTCCCGCGATTGGACCAATCCGGCGCTCTGGACGTCCGCCATCGATGTCGCCCAATCGGGCCTCGATAGACACCGGCAAGGCGGATGGGCGTACACTCGGTCGCGCCCGCCCGGTTCCAGTCGAGGTTTCCCGAGATTCGCGGTTCGGTTCGTCGCGTTTCCGGTTGATTGCCGCTGGGCCGCTCGGGCAGCCCGCTCAACTGCATTCGTTCGTGTCCGGCGCGCCCTGGCGTGTGCGGACGCATACACACGATGTTCAACCGGACGACAGGGAGCCTACGAACGCGCTTCAGCTCGACACAGCACATTCGTGGACGACCTTCGTCACAACAGCCTTTGGGGAGTTCTCAACGATGGACGTGCTTGTTCCGGACTGGTCCGACTGGTCCGCGCTGAAAGTGTGTGAGGTACGTCCGTCGCTGGTCAGCTCGGCGAGGGTGGGCCAGAACACCGGGTTCATGCGCGGCGCCGGTTTCCACCAGGCACCGGCAACCGCGGCCAGCGTGCTCGCTCCGTTCGTCCGCACGGACGCGCAGGAGAAGGACGAGGAGATGGAGGCGGCGCCGGTCGACTGACCGCCGCCGCATTCCCGCCCCGGTCGTGCGTGCCTACCGGGGCAGTTTGACGACCGTCACGAAGAAGTCGTCGATTTGCCGGATCACCTCGACGAAGCGCTCGAAATCCACCGGCTTGCTGACGTAAGCGTTGGCGTGCAACGAATAGCTGCGCAGGATGTCCTCCTCCGCCTCGGACGTCGTCAGCACGACGACCGGAATCGTGCGCAGGTCCGGATCGGCCTTGATCTCGGCGAGCACCTCACGTCCGTCCCGCCGCGGCAGGTTCAGGTCCAGCAGGATCAGCCCGGGCCGCGGCGCGTCGGCGTACTCGCCTTCCCTGCTCAGGAACCGCAGCGCCTGCTCGCCGTCGGTGACCACGTGCAGCTCGTTGCGGATCTTGTGGTGCTCGAACGCTTCCTTGGTCATCAGCACGTCGCCCTGGTCGTCCTCGACCAGCAGCACGTCGATCACGTCCAGCGGCGCGGTGTCATTCATCGGAATCCTCATTGTCCTCGGGCAGCACGGGCAGTGTGAAGCAGAACCGGGCGCCGGTGTCGACCGTGGTGTCCAACCAGATCGTGCCCCCGTGGTACTCGATGATCTTCCGGCACATGGCCAGGCCGATTCCCGTTCCCGGGTAGACCTCCTTGCCATGCAACCGCTGGAAGATCACGAAAATGCGTTCGGCGTATTCCGGGTCGATGCCGATTCCGTTGTCGGTCACCGAGAACAGCCAGAAACCGGGATCGTCGGCGCGCCGCGCGGTCACCGTCACGTGCGGTGGGTCGTCGCCGTGGAACTTCAGCGCGTTGGACAGCAGGTTCTGGAAGACGGCCGTCAGCAGCGGCGCCTCGGCCAGCACCACGGGCAGCTCGCCCGCCTCGACGGTGGCGCCGGCCTGCTCGATCGCCTCGGACAGGTTCGCCTTCGCCTGTGCCAGCAGGGAATCGCACGACGTGGCCACCCGGTCACGGACGATCCGCCCCACCCGGCTGAACGCCAGCAGATCGTTGATCAGCACCTGCATCCGCTTGGCACCGTCCACCGCGAACTCGATGTACTGGTCGGCGCGTTCGTCCAGCTGGCCGGCGTAGCGGCGTTGCAGCAACTGGCAGAAGCTCGCCACCTTGCGCAGCGGTTCCTGCAGGTCGTGTGACGCCACGTAGGCGAACTGCTCCAGTTCGGAGTTGGACCGCTGCAGGTCCTGGGTGCGGACGTCCAGCGTGGCGTGCGCGGCGCGGACGGCCGACAGTTCCCGCAGGATGCGCTCCCGCATCCGTTCCACGTCCAGGCCCAGCTCACGCACCTCGCGCGGCCCGCTCTGCCCGACGCGGTGGTCGAAGTCCCC
>DASZXM010000857.1:0-2115 GCA_035546415.1 Pseudonocardiaceae bacterium | reverse complement strand
TTTCACGTGATGCGGACCAGGCTCGGCCAACTGGACCACTTCATCGGCGCCTACCACTACGTCCTGCTGTCCACACCGGACGGCTTCCGGATCCGGGAACGGGTGGCGACCCTGGACCACGGGATCGTCGAGGCGGGCGGCACCGTCTCGATCATCCTCTGAAGCGGGGTGCGCGATGCTCGATCTGCACACCCACGTCGTGCCGGCCGGCACCCCGGTCCTGGGCACGCTGACCGATCCGCGCTGGGCCCGGCTCACCCCGACCGGTGATGTCATCGTGTCCGGCGCCGTGTTCCGCACGGTCAGCCGCGTGGCGTGGGATCTGGACGCCCGACGTGACGCGTACCAGGCGAGGGGCGGCACCGGTCAGTTGCTGTCGGCGATGCCGGAACTCCTGGCGCCCTGGGCGCCGCCCGCCGACGGCCTGGCCTACGCCCGTGCCTTCAACGACTGGCTGGCCGGCGAGTTGCCCCGGCACGGCGGCTTCTACACCGGCCTCGGCGTGGTCCCGCTCCGCGAGCCCGACACCGCCGCCGGCCTGCTGACCGAGATCGCCCAGGCCGGGCTGGTCGGCGTGGAGGTGCCGGCCAACCCGCCCACCGCGCCGCTGCACGCGTCGGCCTGGGCCGGTTTCCTGGACGAGGCGCAGCGACTCGGCCTGCTCGTCTTCGTGCACGCCGTCGGCGGGTCGGCCGTCGCCGACTATCCGCACCCGATGGCCGCCAACGGCGTCGTGTTCCCCGCCAGCATCGGCACCGCGATCGGCGGTCTGATCGCCACCGGAGCCGTGGCGGCACGGCCGGGGCTGCGGATACTGGCCAGCCACGGCGGCGGCGCGCTGGTGACCGAACTGCCGAGGATCGACTTCCTGCGTGCCACCACCTCCGCGGTCGCCGACCTCATGCCGGAGTCCGCCCAGGACTCCGCGCGCCGGCTGTGGTACGACCCGCTGCTGTTCGACCCACGGCTGGTCCGGCACCTGGCCGACGTGGTCGGCGCCGATCGCATCGTGCTGGGCACCGACCACCCGTTCATGCCCGCCGACCCCGTGGTGTTCCTCGACGAACCCATGTTCCCGACCGGCTTCGCGGACGCGGTCCGGACGACCAACCCCGCCGCGCTGCTCACCCGGATCCACTCGACCACCTAGCAGAGGAGCTGGAGAGATCATGACCGCCCACCTACTGGCGCCGCTGGCCGCGTTGGTCGACGACCGTCCCGCCGACGGCCTGTTCCGGGTCAACCGCGCGGCACTCGTCGACGACGCCGTCTTCGCCGAGGAACGCACCGCGATCTTCGACCGCTGCTGGCTCTACGTCGGACACACTTCCGAGATCCCGCTGCCGGGCGACTTCCGCGCGCGGACGGTGGCCGGCCGGCCGCTGGTGCTGTGGCGCGGCAGTGACGGTGAGGCCCGCGTGTTCCTCAACGCCTGCCGCCACCGGGGGGCGCAGCTGTGCCGGATTCCCGAGGGCAACGCCCGCGGCATGTCGTGCTTCTACCACGCCTGGACCTACGCCAACGACGGCCGGCTGACGGCCCTCCCCGACGCGGAGGGCTACGGGCCCGACTTCGACCGGTCCCGCTTCGGCCTGACCGGCCCACCGCTGGTCGACACCTATCGCGGCTTCGTGTTCTGCTGCTTCGACCCGGACGCCGTGTCCCTGCCCGACTACCTCGGCCACGCCCGGGAGTACCTCGACCTGGTGGCCGACCAGTCCCCGGAGATGGAGGTGGTCGTCGGCGTCCACGAGTACTCGATGGAGGCGAACTGGAAGCTGTTCGTCGAGAACAGTCTCGACGGCTACCACCTCATTCCGTTGCACCGCACGTACTTCGACTACCTGAAGTCCACCGAGGACTCCTACCTGGATCCGCGCAAACCCACCGAGGCACGGGACCTGGGCAACGGCCACGCGGTGATCACCGTGCAGGGCCCGTGGGCGCGTCCGACCGCGCGCTGGACGCCGGCGTTGGGGGAGGAGAACCGGGCCTACGTCCAGGCGCGGCGGGCCGAACTGGAGCAGCGGTTCGACGCGGAGCGGGCCCGCCGCATCGCCACCACCGACCGGAACCTGCTGATCTTCCCGAACCTGATCGTCAACGACATCATGG
>DASZXM010000856.1:0-2309 GCA_035546415.1 Pseudonocardiaceae bacterium | reverse complement strand
GTCCGTGTCCGCTGAGGCGTCCGGAAACTCCGGCTTCGAGATCGGCAAGGACGGCATGAGTTCCGTCGTCGTCGGGTACGACGGCAGCCCACCGTCGCTGCACGCGGCGGCGTGGGCGGCCGGCCTGGCCCGCCGGGAGCGCGGTGTCCTGCTGATCGTGTGGGTCGAGGTCCTGTCCAGTCCGGCCTACTGGACGCCGATGGGCAGTGCGGCGGCGAGCGAGGCAGGGGCGGAGTTCCTGGAGGAACTGCGTGCCGAGGCTGGACCGCTGCTCGCGCAGCGCGGTGTGGCGTGGGAACTGTTGCACGGCCAGGGCGAACCCGCGCAGGTGTTGGAGGCGGTCGCGGAGGAGCGGCGGGCCGACTGCATCGTGGTCGGCAGATCGCGGCGGCGCGGCGGCATCCTCGGCACGGTGCCGAAGTCGCTGCTCACACACGCCACCCGGCCGATCGTGGTGGTGCCATGACGGAGGCGGGCGAGGTCGTCACCGGGGAGAATTTCGCGGACGCGGAACTGCCCCGGCAGCACTGGCGGGGCGTCACGTTCGACCGGTGCGACTTCACCGACGCAGATCTGCACGAGGCGACGACGCACGGGTGCCGGTTCGTCCGCTGTGACTTCGGCCGCACTGATCTCGTCGACTCGAGACATACCGCGACGGCGTTCCACAACTGCACGTTCGACCGCGCGATCCTGACTCGCTGGACGCTGGACGGGTGCAGCCTGCTCGGCTCGATGTTCCTGAACTGCCGTGTTCGGCCGTGGGCGGTCCGGGACACCGACCTGACGTTGGTCGGTCTGTCCGGTGCGGACCTGCGGGACGTCGACCTGTCGGGCCTGCGGCTGCGCGACGCCAACCTCACCGGGGCCGACCTGCGCGGTGTGACGTTGCGCAGCGCCGACCTGACCGGTGCCCGGCTGCGGGACGCGACGTTCGCCGGCGCCGATCTGCGCGGCGCCCGCATCGATGCCGACGGTCTGGTACAGGCGAACCTGCGGGGTGCCCGGGTGGACCTGGAGATCGCGGTGCGGTTCGCCGCCGCGCACGGTTTGGACGTCGAGGCCTGAGAACCCCCGACACGGCAAGACCGCCGTCGGCCGGAGCCGACGGCGGTCTGTCCACTGTGCTCAGTTGACGGGTGGCTCGGCGTGCTCGACCTCCACCAGGTCACCCGCGCCGACCAGGTCTTCGATGGCCCTGGGCAGCAGGTACGCCGTACCGCCGCCGGGCTGGTCGAACCAAGGGATCGCACCACCGGTCAGTGCCTGCAGCGGGCGCGTCACCCGGTACAGGTGGTACGGCCGGTGCACCCACTCCGGCACCAGCGACCGCTGCTCGAACGGCGTGCCGGCGACGTACGTGAGGTTGCCCTCCGGACCGCCGAACCGGTCCAACTCGGTGCCCGGCTGGAGTTCCAGCATTCGCTTGCCCCGGAACAGGGTCAGCGGCGGCTCACCGGACAGCGGCTGGATCGGCCACTCGGCGGGCGGTGGCGCGACCTCCTGCTGCCGGTCGGGCGCTCCGTCCGGTGCGCGGTCGTCGACCCGCTGCGGGTCGACCACCCCCTGTGGCTCGTTCACACGCGGTGGCTCGGCCATACGCGGCGGTTCCGCCATCCGGGGTGGCTCGCCCATGCGGGGTGGCTCGCCCAGGTGCTGCGGGTCGACCATGTGCTGCGGGTCGACCATGTGCTGCGGGTCGGCCGCCATCGCGTCGACGACGTGGTCGTCGATGTCCAGCGGTTCCTCGATCGCCGCGGCCACCGGTTCGGCCGGGTGGTCGTCGGCCAGGTCGTGCCGTGGCCGCGACTCGGGGGCCGGCTCGTCGTGCTCCACCGGTGCCGCGTCGGCGTGGTCGTGCTGCCGTGCGAGGGCTTCGTCGCGCATACCGCCCTCGGCGGGCACGCCGAGCAGCAGCTTGCCGAGCAGGAACGCGGCGGCGTCGACGATCTCCTCGAACAGCATCGGCGAGCTGAACTCGCCGTCGAACCAGCCGACGTGCCAGCCGTCGTCGACCTGTTCCAGATACCAGGTCTGCGGGGCCGGTTCACCGATCCGGTACGTGTGCTCGGGCACCCGCAGGTCCGCGAGCCGCTGCTGGAGCAGGTTGAGCGTGCGCTCCGGCTGGGAGGCGATCCTCGGCGCCGTCACGGGCGGGAGCGTGGTGCGGACCGGCTCCGGGACGGGTTCGACGTTCTCCTCGGTGGCGCTGTGCGCGCCGGAGATCTCCGGCTCGGGCTCCGCGACCGGTGGTGCGGGCGGAGCGGGCGGCGGAGGCGGGTTGCTCAACGCCGTGGTCTGCGCGGACG
>DASZXM010000855.1:0-9779 GCA_035546415.1 Pseudonocardiaceae bacterium | reverse complement strand
GCCGTACGTGGTCCCGGACGTCCTCTACGACCGCGAGCCGACGGCGACGGCATGGGGTGACGCCGCCGTCGTCGTGCCGTGGGTGCTGCACCAGCGCTACGGCGACGCGGCGATCCTGGCCCGCCAGTACGACAGCATGTGCGCGTGGGTGGACAAGATCGCGTCGCTCACCACGGACGGGGTGTGGGCGGGCGGCTTCCAGTTCGGCGACTGGCTCGACCCGGCCGCGCCGCCGGCCGACCCGTTCGCCGCGACGACCCACCCGGACGTCGTCGCCACGGCGTACCTGGCCCGTTCGGCGGAGATCGTGGCGGCGGCCGCCCGCGTCATCGGCAGGGACCCCGCGCGCTACGCCGATCTGGCCGCCCGGACCCGCGAGGCGTTCGCGCGGCACTACGTGACGCCTGCCGGTCGCGTCCTGTCCGACGCGCCGACGGCGTACGCGCTGGCACTGGAGTGGGCGCTGCTGCCGACGGCGAAGCAGCGTGCGCACGCCGGGCGGCGACTCGCGGACCTGGTGCGCACCAACGGCTTCCGGATCGCCACCGGGTTCGTCGGCACGCCGCTGATGACCGACGCGCTGCTCACGGCGGGCCGCCCGGACCTGGCCTACCGGCTGCTGTCGGAGAAGGGCTGCCCGTCGTGGCTGTACCCCGTGACGATGGGTGCGACGACGATCTGGGAACGCTGGGACAGCATGCTGCCCGACGGCAGCATCAACCCGGGCCAGATGACGTCGTTCAACCACTACGCGCTGGGCGCGGTCGCGGACTGGATGCACCGCCGCGTCGCCGGGCTCGCGCCCGCGGCACCGGGCTACCGCGAGATCGTCGTGCGCCCCCTGCCCTATCGGGCTCTGACGTCCGCGTCCGCCCGGCACGACACGCCCTACGGCACGGCCGCCGTGGCGTGGACCCGCGCGGACGGGACGCTGACCGTGGACGTGACGGTCCCGGTCGGCTGCCGGGCCACAGTGCACCTGCCCGGCAGCGTCGAACAGGTCGGCCACGGCCGGCACTCCTGGACGGTCGACGAACCCGCGGCGGCGGACACGCCGATCACGACGGTGCGCGACCTGATCGACGCGCCTGCCCTCTGGGCGCGAGCGACGGCGGTGACCGTCGACCACGGCCTGGCAACGGACGCGGCGGACGTCGCCCGGCAGTCCGCACCGTACCTGGACGCGCCAGCGGCCGACCTACCGCTGCTGTTGGCCCGCAAGGACCCCACCGGCAGTGGTCAGCAGGCCCACGCCGAACTGGCGAAGCTCCTCAGCGGGTGACCCGTCCGTCCCGCGCCGATCTGGTCTAGGCCGCCAGTCGGGCGTGCAGGGCGGCGAGTTCGGTGTCGGTCAAGCCGTTGTCCAGGAGGTAGTCGGGCATCGGCAGGGACGTGATCGTGGACGTCAGTGACGCTTCGATCGTCGTGTCGTGGCCGGCCAGCAGTTCGGTCACCGCCGTGAGTCGGTGGCGGGCGGCGACTTCCTCGTACATCCGCTGTGTCCGTTCGTAGGTCAGGAGGTAGTCGGCGACGATCTCGTCCGGTGTCGCGCCGGTCAGCGCGAGCAGCACCAGGGCGAGCAGTCCGGTCCGGTCCTTGCCGCTCGCACAGTGGAACACCACGCATCCCGGCGCCGCCGTGGCGATCGCCCGCACGGCCGCGACGACCAGGCGCGGATGTTCGGCCAGGATCGCCGGGTAGTACAGCGGCGTGGCCAGGTTGTCGATCGCGGTCCAGTGGTCGTAGAACGGTGTGCCGACCGGGTCCAGTGGTGTGTGCACGGTCGTGATTCCGGCCGGTCGCGGGACGACGTCGGGTCCGCGCTCGTCGGCGTTGCGCAGATCGACCACGGTGCGCACGCCGTACGCCCAGGCAGCGGCCCACCCGGTCGCGGTCAACCGCGTGGGTGCCGCCATCCGCACCACCGCACCCGGCCGGATCCGCCCGAGGCCGCCCAGGTCCCGAGCGTTGACACACCCGTCCCAGTCCAGATTCCGGTCAGTCGTCACGGAATCAGATATACCGGCCGGCTACGGCAGGCGGATGGCCGCCAACTGGGTGCTCTGCGCCACGAGGCGGCCCTTCACGTCCCACACGAAACAGGCCTCGTCCACCCGCCGGTCGTCGATCAGCCGTGCCTTGTGCAGGATCCGGACCGGCCCGGGAGCCGGCAGGGCACGCACGTACGCCGTCAGCTCCAGTGTCGGCACCCAGCCGCTCTCCTGTGCTACGTCGAACGTCGCGGGCGGGAACGAGTCCACCGCGTACAGCAGCGCCACGGGGCCGAACGGCTCGTCCTTGGGCAGCGCGAGCCAGCCCCACAGTTCGCCGCGCCCGCTCGGCCCCTCGGCGAACGCCCGGAAACTCGCCGGGTCCAGGGACAGTGACACCTCGTCCATGACCGCGGCCGGCATGCCGCCCGGGGTCGTCGCCGGGATACGGACGCCGGCATCCGGGTCGGTCAGGTCCGGGTCGGGCAGACCGTTCTGCCAGAACACGGTGTCCTCGCCGCGCACCGTGCCCAGCGTCAGCAGGGCCTCGACGCACACGGCGTCGCCCTGCACGAGTCGGCCGCGGACCTGACTGGTGCCGCGTCCGGTGCGCAACGGCACGATCTCCACGACAGCGGGGCCGGGATCGGGCGAGCGGAGATAGTGCGCGCTGGCGGCCAGCACGTGCCGATGGCCACCGGCCTCGGTGGCCGCCCGGCCGACCAGTGCCAACAGGTAGCCGCCGTTCGGCCGGCCGGCGATGGTCCACCGCTCGTCGATACCGGCGTCGAAGGCCGAACCCGCCACGGCGTCCGATGGCGGTCGCGGGGTCACGGCCGACACCGCGGTGAACGTCGTCGTGCCCACGATCGTCACCTCCCACATGGTTCGACAACCCAACTTAGCAAGATCAGCGGTGGAAACGCGGACCTGGCTCGCGCATGTGGCCGCTGACACAGGCCCGGAGGGCGGATCGGGCAAGGGATGAGCACCGTGCGCTCAGCGCCGGGTCACCAGTCGAGACGGACCGGCAGGAACGGTTCGGCTTCCGGGGCCTCCTTGCGCGCACCCAGGGCCCGCTCGGCCGGGGCACCCACCGGGACACGCAGCGGCGGTGCGGGCTGCTCGATCGTGTCGGCCACGACGGTGGCCACGTGCTCCGCCGTGACGACCTCGCCGCGCAACGCGCCGAGCTGGTGGTACAGCGGGAGGTACGGGTCGTCGGCGGCGAAGAACGACGGTGCGCCCGTGGCGCCGTCGGTGGCGACCGCGCCCGGCTGCACGATGCTCACCCGCACGCCGAAGTGGCCCGCCTCGATGGCCAGACCCTCGGCGATCGCCTCCAGCGCCCACTTGCTGGCGCTGTAGGGCGTGATGATCGGCAGGACCAGCCGACCCTGGATGCTGGAGACGAACACCAGCCGGCCCGCTCCGCGCTCCCGCATGGCCGGCAGTACGGCCTGCGCCACCCGCAGCGCGCCGAACGTGTTGAGCTGGAAGAGCCGCTCGACCTCGGCGAGCGGGACGCTCTCCAGCGGCGCGCGGAGGGTCGCGCCCGCGTTGCTGACCAGCACATCGATCTCGCCCGCCGCCTGGACGGCCCGGTCGACGCTGTCCTGGTCGGTGACGTCCAGCCGCAGGCGCTGGTCAACGGGCAGGTCGGCCAGTGCCTCCGGTTGACGCGCGGTGGCGACGACCCGGTGGCCCCGGTTCGCCAGCTCGGTGGCGATGGCGCGACCGATACCTCGGGACGCGCCGGTGATCAGCACGGACGACATGGTGGTCTCCTGTCTGGGAGGTGACCATGATTCTATGTCGGTCGACATACATCGCAACGAACTATGTCGTACGACATACCTGGAATGCGGTTAGCATGGGGACATGGCAGGTCGACGCTCGGACGCGAGACAGAAGATGGTGGTGGCCGCCCGGCAGCTCATCCGCGAGCAGGGCTACCACGCGACGGCACTGTCCGACGTGCTACAGCTCAGCGACGCGCCCCGTGGCTCGGTGTACTTCCACTTCCCCGGTGGCAAGGCCGAACTGGCCGTCGCCGCGGCCGAGCAGCACGCGCGCGAACAGGTGGCACAGATCGACCAGGCCGCGCGGGAGTCCACGTCAGCGGTCGACCTCGTGCGCGCCTACGTCGACATGGCGCGCCAGAACCTCGTCGCCAGCGACTACCGACAGGGCTGCACGCTCGCGCCACTGGTGATCGAGGCCGGCCGCGACGCCACCGAACTCGGTGACATCGGCAGCCGGGCTTTCACAATGATCATCGACGCGCTGGCCGGGCATTTCACCGCGTTCGGTCTCGAACCCGCCGCCGCCCGCCACCTGGCCGGCGCCGCCGTCGCCGGCGCCGAGGGAGCACTGGTCACCGCCCGAGCACTCCGCAGCCCGACGCCGTTCGCGGACGTCTCGGCGGTCCTGGAGAACCAGGTCGCGACACTGCTGGCGTAGCCCGACCGGTTCAGCTGCCGTCGATGCCCGGTTGGGGCACCTGTTCGCTGGTGACCGTGCCGTCGGCGTTCATGTAGACGTTCCCGGCCCAGCGGCCGCCGCCCGCCGGGTTGTAGGCCCGGCCGGCACCGAAGTGGCCGGCGTCCGGGAAGTACTTGCGCCAGAACACGTTGTTGATGAACGACACGTTCACCGCGCGGCCGGGGCTGCCGTCGTTCTGCGTGACGCCGTCACCGCAGTAGCAGGCGTAGCCGCCGCCGGCGAACAGGTTGTTCTGCACCATGATGTTCTTGTTGATGCCGTACTCGGTGTACAGCGCCAGCGCCGACGTCTGGTCGTTCGGGTTGAGCAATGTGTTGTGGTCGATGATCAGGTTGCTGGACCCGTCACCCTGGATGGCGTCGTTGTGGTCGCCGCGCATGTTGCGGCCCAGTTCGATGTAGTTGCCCCGGATGGTGCCGCCGGACATGCCGAGGATGCCCAGCTGTGCGCCGATCAGTTTCGAGTTGGTGATGGTGACCGGTGAACCCCGGCCGTCGCGGATGCTCGTCGTGACGTAGACGTTGGGCGCGCTCTCGGTGATGGTGCTGACCCGGTCGATGGTGACGCCACACGTCGCCGACTGCTGCAGCCAGATCGCGAACAGGTCCGGCGTGCTGTCGCCGGTGTAGGGTTCGCCGCTGTCCACCTCGACGTTGCGAATGGTCACGTCGCAGGCCGTGACGACGATCGTCCCCTTGACCCGCATGTTCTGGTAGACCTGACCGGCCTTGGACAGGGTCACGTCCCCGGTCACCGTGGTCAGCGACCCGGACGCGCCGGTGTTCCGCGCCGACGGCCAGGAGCCCGGCATCGGCGGCAGCGCGGCCCGGCCGCTGCCGGCACCGCCGGACTTGGTCGACGTGGCCCCGGCAGCCGGCACCGCCACGGACACCTTCGGGGACAGCGCGGACCCGACGCCGGTGCTGTCCACGGACTGCACCTGGTAGGCGTAGGTGCGCCCGCCGGTCGCCCCGGTGTCCGACCACGACGTGGCGTTGTCCACCGTGCCGACCTTCTTCCCGTCCCGGAACACCACATACCGGCTGACCGGGTGGGCTCCGACGGCGGGCTCCCAGCTCAGCCGGACGGCGTTGTGCCGCACGACGGCCGTCAGCTCGGCCGGGAACGCGGGCGGGGTGCTGACCGCGGCCGCGGTGGACCTGCCCGCGGCGCCGGCGGCATCGCCCGCGACGGCCGAACCGGACGTGGCGCGGTGGCTGGTCACGGCCCAGGATACGAGCACGCCCACGGCCACGACGAGCACCAGGATGAGCACGGTCCGCCCGCGGAACGGGGTGGACCGGCGGCGTCTGGGCGGTTCCGGGTCGCCGGCGTCCTCGGGGTGGACGGCGGTCATTTCGTCATCACGATCGGTCGCTTCGGACATAACAGTTCAGACCCCTGGTGAACCAATCCCGGAACCCCCGCGTTCCGATGCTGGCCCATATCCGCAGGAGTGCTGTCCCCCCATCATGATCGCTGGTGGAGCGGCCGGAAAGGCAACTGGACGGCCGACTCTAGCCGAGGAGCCGCAGCGCACCAAGCCGTTCCCGATGACACTTTGTTGTCAGCCGGACCCGATTTCCGGACAACCGGTGCAATGGGTATTCGACGCGAATCCGAAGGAATTCACGCGCCGTGCGTGGCCCACCACACAGCGAGTCGGTCTTGTCATCCAACCCAGCAGATGGGATGGTTAGTTTGATTTGCGGACTAACCTGGTACGACGACCGCAACGGAGCCCGCCTTGGCAGTCCAGCCCACGCCGTCCGACCGTCCCGGCCCACTCCCGAGGGGCCTCGCGGATCACCCGTCCGTGCGGGCGGTCCTGGCCAACCGGCCCGAGTCGCCCACCCCGGTCGTCGACGCCACGTGGCTGCGCGAGCTGTGCCTGGCGGCCGGCGCGGACGACGCGGCCGCCGTGTCGCTGGACCACCCGGACCTGGCCGGCGAACGCGAGCACGTGCTCAACGCACTGCCCGGCACCCGTTCGCTGGTGTCGTTGGTGGTGCGGATGAACCGCGACGACGTCCGCTCCCCCGCGCGCAGCGTCGCCAACCAGGAGTTCCACCGCACCGGCGAGATCATCAACGAGATCGGCCACACCGTCGTGCGGCGCCTGCAGGACGAGGGTTACCGCGCGATCAACCCGTCGGCGACCTTTCCGATGGAGATGGAGCACTTTCCCGGCCGGATCTGGGTGGTCGCGCACAAGACCGTCGCCGTGGCCGCCGGGCTGGGCGCGATCGGCATCCACCGCAACGTGATCCACCCCAGGTTCGGCAACTTCATCCTGCTGGCCACGCTGCTGCTGGACGCCGAGGTGTCCGAGTACGGCGGCGCGCTGGACTACAACCCCTGCCTGGAGTGCAAGCTGTGCGTGGCGGCGTGCCCGGTCGGCGCGATCGGCAAGGCGGGCGAGTTCGACTTCGCCGCCTGTTCGACGCACAACTACCGGGAGTTCATGGGCGGCTTCGGCGACTGGGTCGAGTCGATCGCCGACAGCACCGACCGCGCCGACTTCCGCTCCCGCGTGACCGAGTCGGAGAACGCGTCGATGTGGCAGAGCCTGTCGTTCAAGCCGAACTACAAGGCGGCGTACTGCATGGCGGTGTGCCCGGCCGGTGAGGACGTGCTCGGCCCGTACCTGGACGACCGGTCGGCGTTTCTGCGGACGGTGCTGCGGCCGCTGCAGGACAAGGAGGAGACCGTCTACGTCGCGCACGGCTCACCGGCCAAGGAGTACGCAGAGAAACGCTTCCCGCACAAGCACGTCAAGGAAGTGCGCACCGGGATGCGGGCACCCCGCCGGATGCCCGGTTAGCACGGCGGCACCGACGGCGTACGGACCCCTCCCGGTCGCCGCTGGTCAACGCACGGGCGTCGGCGGACTGCGGCAATTCGGCGAATTCGGCGGACACGGGCAGCACCGGTGATGCGACACTGCGATCAGCGGTGTGGCGTGGCACCGGCACTGGTCACCCGACAGGGGCCACCGGCACGCTCGGCGCACCGAACTGATCGTCCGGCTCGAACCGATCGCAGAGGCAGGACGCGATGGTGCATGATCGAAGTCGTGACCAGCACCGCGAGACCGCAATCCCGACCCACATGCCCAGCAGGCAATTCCCAGCACGGGAATCCCGTCCGACACGCACCCGTCCCACTCCGTGCGACTGGTCGCGTTTCCGCTCGATAGCCTTTTTACCCGAACGAGTACACCCGATCGGGTCTGTCGTCACGCACTGTCGACGACACTAGGCCACAACTTTGTGACCAGCACTTGTTGGTTGGCAGCGACGCAGTATGGTGCCCGTGATGGGAATCCCGCGAGGCGCTAGGGTGACGGCTCATACTGGCAGCCGCCGATACGAGCGTGGAGAGGGAGCGATGGCCTCGGTTCAGGGACCAGTCATGCCGCGCAAGCGGATCGCCGCCGAACTGCGGCGACTGCGCGAAGACGCGGGTCGCACCCTCGAACAGGTCGCAGGCGAACTGATGATCTCCACGTCGAAGCTCTCCCGACTGGAGAACGCCCAGGGCAGCCCCCAGGCGCGGGACGTCCGGGACCTGATCAACTACTACAAGATCGACGGCACCGAACTGGCCACCAAGCTGACCCGGTGGGTACGTGCGGCCCACCGACAGGGGTGGTGGAACGACTACTCCGACGCCATCACCGGCGACCTGGACACGCACATCGCCTACGAGACGGAAGCGTCGATCGCGCGCGTCTACACGATCCCCGCGCTCCCCGTCCTGCTCCAGACCCCCGAGTACGCCCGGGCGTACTACCAGGGCAACGAGCCCTGGCGCACCTCGGACGAACTCGACGCGCTGGTCGAACTGCGGCAGCGCAGACAGTCGGCTTTGGACAACCGTCCCGAGATCGGACCGCTACGGCTGATCGCGGTGACCCACGAGACCGGTCTGCACCAGTTGATCGGCTCCCGGGAAACGATGCGGGCGCAGCTGGACCACCTCGTGGAACGCTCCACGGCGCCCAACATCGACCTCCGGGTCCTGCCGTTCACTGTGCCGCTCCCGTTCACCAGCACCTGCATGTATGCGTACTTCGAGTTCAGCGACACCCTGGATCGGGACGTCGTTGCCGTGGAAACGCATGCCGGCTTCCGGTACATCGAGACGACCAACCGGGTCGCCCAGTACCGACGCCACTACGAGCGCCTGCTGGACAGTTCACTGTCACCTGAGGACTCCCGCGCCCTGATCCGATCGGTCCAGGCGGATCTCTTCAGCTGACCTCGGCTCCACCACCCGCTCACCAGCACCGGGAGCGGGTGGTTTCCCATTCGCAGAAAGACGCAAACCTGATGAACTCGACCCTACCCACGGCAAGCCTCGAAGTGCTCGAACGCCTTCGAAAGCAGCTGGACCACGAGGGTTACGCCCTGACGAACGACGCCGAACTGGGCCTTCGGACATTCATGCGTGAACACATTCACAACACGTACTTCAACGACCGCTATCTGCACCGCTACCCGTTCGACATCCCCGAGGACCGGGAGCGCGCCCGCGACGTGGTCCGCTACGTGTGGCACGACGACCAGGTGACGCTCACCGAACACGACACGATCGCCATCGAGAGCCGCGGCGACCAGCCGTTCCGGCGCGAGTTCAAGCGGGTCGAACTGCTGGAGGACGACCACTTCCGCACGTGGATCGCGACGGCGCTGTCGCTGGTGCCCACCGACCGCCGGCAGCCCCGCGGCACGTTCGGCGTGAACCTGTTCCGCACCCACACCAACGTCGTCACCAAGCCGCACCAGGACGAGGAGGAGTACATCCTCATCTACGTGTTGGAGCGGGTGGGCAGCGGCGCGGAGAGCGAGCTGTACCGGATCGGCTCGGAGGACATCGCGCATCACAGCCGGCTGGAGCCCGGCGACCTGATCATCTTCCGGGACGACCAGTTCAAGCACACGGCCTCCCCCCTGGTGCCGCCGCCGGACGGTCCGGCGCACCGGGACGTGCTGGTCTGCACGGTGAACTACCCGCACACCTACCACCTGCCGGACTGACCGTGGCGGGCCGCCGCGCCCGTGGGTGCGGCGGCCGCCGGCCACCCGGTCGGTGACACCCGACCGAGCTCGTTGCGGGCCGCATCGTCGCAGGTCACGGCCATTCGAGCGGGTTCCTGCCCGATGTGGTCCGATCGGGTGACACACTTCTGTCCGGCCCTGGTAGCGGAGGTGATCAGGCAGGTTGGCAAGATACGGCGGCAGCACGACATCGGCGACGGTTCACCCGACGCGGAAGGAC
>DASZXM010000854.1:0-1916 GCA_035546415.1 Pseudonocardiaceae bacterium | reverse complement strand
CGGCAGGTGGTCGCACAGCCGGGCCAGTTCGGCCGCCTGCTCACCGGTGATCGGCACGCCGGCCACGTCGGCGGCGTCCGCGATCAACCGGGCGGCGGGCGCGGCGCCCAGCGTGCCCAGCGGCAGCAGCCGGGCACCGCTGCGCGCGACCAGGCCGTCCAGCCGCCGTCTGCTGGTCACCACCACCAACGACCCGCTGCCGCCGGGCAGCAGCGGCCGCACGTGTTCGGAGTCGCGCGCGTCGTCCAGCACGACCAGCACCCGCCGGGCGGCCAGCAGCGACCGGTACAGCGCGCCCTGTTCCTCCGGTTCCTCGGGCAGGTCGGCCGCGCGCACACCCAGCGCCAGCAGGAATCTGGGCAGCACGTCACCGGCGGACAGCGGCGGCTGGTTCGGGTCGAACCCGCGCAGCCGGGCGAACAGCACGCCGTCGGCGAACCGGTCCACCACCCGGTGGCCCCATGTCACGGCGAGCGCGCTCTTCCCGACGCCCGCGGCGCCGGTGATCACGGCGACGGTCGTCGCGTCGGCGTCGCCGTTCGTGAGCAACCGGTTCAGCCAGGCCATCTCCTGTTCCCGCCCGGTGAACGCGGACGCGGCGGGCGGCAGCTGCGCCGGCACGACGGACGGCGGCTCGGTGGCCGCGGGCCGGACCGGCGCGGGCGGCGGCTGGGACAGCGTCGGGTCGTCGCGCAGCAGCGACTCGTGCAGTTCGCGCAGCGCCGGACCGGGGTCGATACCCAGTTCGTCGGCGACCCGCCGCTGGAACGTCCGGTAGCACTCCAGCGCGTCGGCCCGCTGCCCGGAGCGGTACAGCGCGCGGATCAGCTGGCCGATCAGCACCTCGTCGAACGGGTGCTCACGGACCAGGATGCGCAGCTCGCCGATCAGTTCGGCGTGCCGGCCCAGTTCCAGGTCGGCCTCGATCCGCTCCTCGATCACCACCAGCCGCAGCTCGCCCAACTCGATCGCGACCGCCTCGGTGGGTGGGTTCACCGGCACCGGGCCGCGCCACAGTGCCGCCGCGGACCGCAGCAGGTCCGCGCGGCGCTCCGATGGCTGGCCACGTGAGGCGTCCAGCAGGCGACGGGCCCGGAACAGGTCGACCCGTGCCTCGTCGACCCGCAGCTCGTAACCCGGCGACCGGGTCAGCAGCCGCGCGCTCCCGTCGGCCGTGTCCAGCACGCGGCGCAGCCGGGACACGTAACCGTGCACGATGGTTCGCGCGGTCGCGGGCGGGTCCTCACCCCACAGCCCGTCGATGATCCTTTCGATCGAGACGACCTGGTTGGCATACAGAACCAGCAGCAGAAGCAGGGCGCGGGCCCCGGGACTGCCGATGGGCACGACCTCGTCGTCGACGACGACCTGGACCGGCCCGAGCACGGTGAAATAGGCCCCGACCTGCGACAGCCCATCCCCGTTGCCCGTCGATCCCGTCATGCAACCGCCTCCCGCCCCACCATGGCAGGCAAAAGTACGGGAAGATCATTACGGGTGGCGCGATGGATGGCCGGGATGTCGGTCTTTCACCGTATTTGCATACAAAAGAATCGGCGAATGCGCGGAAATCGAACCGCTCGCCGCTGATCGCCGGTGTCCGGAGACGACTTCGGGCGCCCGGTCCCGATCCAGGCGCCCGAAGTCTCACTCCGACTCGTGGCCAACAGCAGTCCGGGGCTCACCCCGAGCGAAACTCCGGCTTGCTCTTGGCCATGACGCAACGGAGTGACAAACCGCACAACCAGGCGTCCCCGGGCGTGCGCGATTTAACATAACAGACCGCGCACGCCCGGTCACTACCGCCCTGAACAGCCTTGGCTGCCAGCACGATCGGTCAGCGGCCGAGCGGGGTGAAGTCCCGGCTGGCGATGAAGTCGGGCCTCGGCCGTGCCGCGCCGAACGGCTCGACGAGC
>DASZXM010000853.1:0-4633 GCA_035546415.1 Pseudonocardiaceae bacterium | reverse complement strand
GCCGGGCGCCCGTTTTTCGTGTGCTACGGTTCGACCGTGCGGTCGAAAGATAGTCCGAGCGGTCGGACCTTCGCGGACGAGGCCCGGCGGCGGCAGCTGGTGGAGTGCGCGATCGAGGTCATCGCCGACGAGGGTTTCGCCAAGGCGTCATTGTCCCGCATCGCGCAGCGGGCCGGGGTGGCCAAGAGTGTCGTGCTCTACCACTTCGCCAACAAGGACGAACTCGTGTCGCACGTGTTGACCGCGGTGTCCGAGGCGAGCCTGGAGTTCGTGGTGCCGCGCGCACAGGCGGCGACCACGGCGTGGGAGGGGTTGCGCGGCTCGATCGAGGCGGTCGTCGACTACATCGCCACGCACCCCAAGCACGCGCTGGCCGGTTTGGAGACGTGGAACCAGACACGGTCGCTGCCGGCCCGCGCGCAGCTGGCGCGCGACCGCGGGCCCGGCGCCATTGAACAGGCGTTGGTCGACGGGCAGCGGTCCGGCGAGTTCACCGATTTCGACCCGCACGTGATGGCCGTGATGGTCACGCAGGCCATCGACGCGATCGTGCTGGAGGCCGCGCTGGACCCGGACCTCGACGTCCCGGCGTTCGGCGCCGAACTGGTGGCGATGTTCGACCGAGCGATCAGGAGACCGAACGACCAGAGGGGGACGCATGAGTCGAGTCTCGATCATCGCGGTGGGATCGCGAGGTGACGTGGCCCCGTACACCGGTATCGGCGTACGACTGCGGGACGCCGGACACGAGGTGACCATCGCCGCGGACAAGGAGTTCGCCGGGCTGATCGGCGACCTGGGCCTGGAGTTCCGGCCGCTGACCATCGAAGTGCGCAGGGCAGACGGGCAGGAGACGGCACAGGCCTACACGCGCGACGGCCTGTTCTCCCGCGGCGGCGCGAACATCCTCAAGGCGGCCAAGGAATTCATCCGCGTCACCAACGAGGACGTCGCCGGCATCACGGCCGACGAGTCCGTCGACATGGTGCTGCTCAACCCGCTGGGCTCGGCCGGATACCACGTCGCCCAGGCACGTGGCATCCCCAGCCTGGGCCTGTACCTGCAACCACAGGAGTCCACGACGCGGTTCCCGCCCGTCATGCTCGGCCGCTCCCTGGGCCCGCTGGGCAACCGGGCGGCGTGGAGCGCGCTGCGGCTGGTCGAAGGCGCGTACTTCGGCAACATCAACGACATCCGCGCCCGCTACGGTCTGCCGCCGACGACGGCGGCCGCCGTCCGGAAGCAGCAGGCCGAGCAGCGGTGGCCGGTCCGGTACGGCTACAGCCCGCACGTGCTGCCGCGCCCGGACGAGTGGCGGCCCGGGGTGGACGTCGTCGGCTACTGGTGGCCCGCCGTGCCGCCGGAGTGGACGCCACCGCCGGTCATCGAGGACTTCCTCGCGGCAGGCCCGCCACCGGTGTTCGTCGGCTTCGGCAGCGCGAATCCCGGAGACGCCCAACGGATCAGCGACATCGTCACCACCGCCCTGCGACAGGTCGGCAGGCGTGGCGTCATCCAGGCGGGCTGGGCCGATCTGGCCGGCAACGGCGACGACATGCTGACCATCGGCGACGCCCCGCACGAATGGCTGTTCCCGCGCATGGCGGCCCTCGTGCACTCGTGCGGCGCCGGGGTCACGGCCGCCGGTCTGCGGGCCGGTACGCCGACCGTTCCGGTGCCGATGACCGGAGACCACCCGTTCTGGGCGCGTCGGCTGACCATGCTCGGCGTGAGCCCGTCGCCCGTCCCCTTCAAACGTCTCACCGCCGACCGGCTCGCGGCCGCGCTGCGGGAAACCCTCACCGACCCCGGCTATCGCGCTCGGGCCACCGAACACGCCACCGCGATCGCCGCCGAGGACGGCACGACCGCCGTCGTCGAGGCCGTCGACCACCTGCTCGGGTCCTGAACCGTTCCGGTCACAGCGGAACCGGACGGGTCGGCGCCCCGACGGCCGCCCGGTCGTGTGGCATGAGTCCATTCCTGCCCTGTTCGGCCGTCCGCCCGGCTAGGTTGGCGGCGTGTCCACCGAACTGGTCGCCTTCGACCCGTCGTACGCCGCGACCGTCGCCGCCTGGCCGACCTCGGAGCAGGAGTGCGTGTGGTGGTGCGGGTGCCCGGAGTTCCCGCTGGCACCCAGGACGATCGTGACGTGGGCGAACAAACCGGACGTCAACGCGTACGTGCTGCTCCGCGGTGACGACCCGATCGGCTACGGCGAACTCTGGCACGACGAGGCCGAGACCGAACTGGCCCGACTGATCATCGCGCCGGCCGAACGCGGTCGCGGCGCCGGCCGGCACCTGGTCAACGCCCTGATCGACCTGACGACCGGCATGCCACTGGTGTTCCTGCGCGTGCACCCGGACAACACCCGCGCGATCAAGCTGTACCTCGCGACCGGGTTCCACCGTGCGGACGCGGCGACCGAGGCGGAGTGGAACGACGGCCAACCGCGGCCGTACCTGTGGTTCGTGCAGTGATCCACTGTAGACGGACCAAGCGGGCGCCGGCGCGCGCTGTCGTCGCGCCGTCACGGGCGAAGTAGTCGGCGCGAGTCCGGTTCCCGGGCCGGTCAGTGCCACTGGTCGGCGATCCACTGCAGCGCGGACGCGCCGTGCCGCAGGACGGACACGTGGCCGTCGCCCGGGGTGAGCCGCAGCTCCGCCTTGGCGCAGTGGTCGGCGAGCCACTCCGAATGCGAGCGGGGCACCATCCGGTCGTCCGCGCCGTGCACGAACAGCACCGGTGCGGTGATGTCCCGCGGTCCGAACCCCCACGGCGCCGCGTACGCCAGGTCGTCGTCCACCATCCCGCCCGGGCCGCCCGCCATGGCCTGCCCGGCCGCGCGTCCCACCCATCCCTGGTCGTCGGCCAGCGCCAGGTGGTCGGCGTCGGTGAAGACGTCCGGGTCGAACTCGGCGGACGTCACGTGGGCCAGCAGTGCCTCCCGGCCGTCCAGCGCGGCCCGCAGCTCGGCCTGACCGGAGGGGTGCATGCCGGCGAACCAGTCCAAGCCGTCGACGCCGTGCGGCCCGATACCGGAGAACGACACGGCCGCCACCACCCGGTCGGGCAGCAGCGCGGCGCACGCCAACGCATGCGGCCCGCCGCCGGACGAGCCCATCACGGCGAACCGGTCGATGCCCAGTGCGTCGGCGACGGCGGCGACGTCGGCGGCGACCGACCCGACGGTCCGACCGGGTTGCGGCGTGGACCCGCCGTAACCGGGCCGGTCGTGCGACACCCACCGCACCCCGGCGTCCAGCAGCGTTTCCGGCGGCGTGCCCACCTGGGGCGTGCCGTGGTGCCAGAACACCGGGATGCCGCCGGTTCCGGTGTCGTACGCGTGCAGCGTCCGGCTGTCGGCGAGGGTCAGGTCGGTCTCGGTCACCATGCGGTGGAGCCTAGTTGGGCGGCGCCCAGTTCGTGGCCGGTCCGGGAACCGGCACGAACGGAATCGCCACCGGGTACCGGAACCACTGGCCGTTGGCCGCCTGCACGGCGCCCATGATCTGCGGGGCCAGCGCGCCCAGGTACAGCACCAGGCTGAACACCCAGCCGAACGACAGCACCATCGCCAGCACGGCGAACACGATGCCCGGGAGCAGCACGGTCAGCTGGAAGTTCAGCGACTGCCGTGCGTGCTCCTTCACGAACGGTGAGCGCACGGACACGAACATGATCAACGGCGGCACGAACGGCGTCAGGGCGCCCAGCAGCGGCACGAGGAACGCGAACAGCAATGCCAGCACGGCGGGCGACCAGTGCGCCGCGGCCGCGACGGCGCTGTCGTTGTTCGGGTTCGGCGGGTACGGCGGACCAGGCGGGGCACCGTAGGCCGGCCGCTGCTGGCCGTACTGAGGCTGCTGGTCGAAACCGGGATTCGGGTTCATGGTGCGGCGATCATGCCGGACGGCGGTGCGCGGCGCGACGGTAGAAATGCCGCCTGACCTTGCCTTTTGGTCGTAAATCGCAGCTTTCGGTCAGACCTGTGGGGTGACCGAGCGGAGAGTGGCGGATGCGCGCACGGCGGTGCCCAGGTCGACCAGGGCGGCTCCGTGGGCCGCGGCGAGTGCGGCGCTGTCGTCGGTGAGCGTGGTGCGGTCGATGTAGTGGTCGTGGTCGAGGTACAGGCCGGGGGAGAGCACCTGCACGGCGAAGAACCCGGCCAGCACGTTGCGCAGGTCGTTCGTTGCCAGGTAGTGGTGCATGCTGGCGCCGGTCAGGACGGTCGCGGCGGCCTTGCCCTGCAGTGGGGCGGTGCGCTCACCCCACTTGCCGCGTTCGGTGGTCTCCAGGACGTTCTTCAGCAGCGCGCTGTACGTGGCGCGGTAGATCGGGCTGCCGAAGACGAACGCGTCGGCGTCGTCCAGTGCGGCCGCGATGTCGGTTTCCTGGCTCAGTTCCAGCAGGGACGTCGTGGCACCGGCGTCGGCGGCGCCCGCCAGCACACCGGCGACGGCGGTGCTGGTGCGGCCACCGGGCTCGGGTCCGCCGACAATGCCGAGCACAGTGATCATCTTCGCTCCCCGCTGTCCGATCGATGCGTCACGTCGATCGTATGGGCGTCGGCGGGCGGGTGGGCGACCGCGTACCGCGCGGCCGCCCACCCTCGGGGTCCTACGCGGCT
>DASZXM010000852.1:0-2224 GCA_035546415.1 Pseudonocardiaceae bacterium | reverse complement strand
CTACTCGGCGGCCAAGGGTGGCATCGTCGCGCTGACCAGGGCGATGGCGGCCAGCTACGCCGACGCCGGCATCCGGGTCAACGCACTGGCACCGGGCGGCACGGCCACCGACCGCATCCGCGCGTCGTTCGCCCGGCGCGGCCGTACGATCCCGGAACCGGAGGGACCGGGTATCCCGCCGCTGGGCCGGCCGATCGACATCGCGAACGCGGCCCTGTTCCTGGCGTCCGACGAGGCGCGCAGGATCACCGGCCAGGTGCTGTCGGTGGACGGCGGCTCGACGACCACCCGCCGGATGCCCACCTCTCGCTGAGCACCGAGCGGGTCAGGCGGCGTCCAGGTCGCGGCGGGTCGGTTGGGCGGCCGTGCCACCCGGGGCGGCGACGCTGAACGACCCGGCGCGCACGGCGCGTTCCAGGCACGTGCGCACGTCGGAGCCGGTGAGCCACGCGTCGATGAACGCCGCGTTGAACGTGTCGCCCGCGCCGGTCGTGTCCACGACCTCCGCCGGGTGCGCGGGTACCTCGACCCGGCTGCCGTCCGGGGCGACGGCGAAGCCGCCGCGGCCGCCGTCCTTGACCACGACGAGCGGGCCTGCGGCGGCCAGTGTCGTCGCCGCCGGCACGGGATCGGGGTCACCGGCCAGGGCCGTCACCTCGCCCCGGTTGGGCAGCAGCAGGTCGAGGTGGGGGAGCAGGTCCGTGACGCCCGCCCACCGGCCGGCCGGGTCGGCGTTGGTGTCCAGGGACGTCGTGACACCGGCCGCTCGGAGGGCGGCCAGCACGCCGGGCAGCGCGGCGGCCAGCGGCGGTTGCAGGTAGAACGACGACACGTGCACGTGGGCGGCACCGGACGCCGTGACGGCCTCGCGGACCTCGTCCGCCGTGAGCGTCGGGATCGTGCCGAGTGATGTGAGGATCGCCCGGTCGTCCGCCCTGGACAGCACGACGGTCAGGCCGGTGCCGGTTTCCGTGCGCACCGGCATGAACCGCGTGTCGACGCCGGCCGCCGCCAGTTGCGCGGTCATGTCGCGGCCGAACACGTCGTCGCCGACCGCGGCCAGCAGCGACACCGGCCGGTCCAGGCGGGCCAGGCCGTGTGCGGTGATCGCGGCCGAGCCGCCGATCACCAGCGCGGCGTCGTCGAGCAGCTGCTCGGCCTGGCCGAAGCGCGGCACCACGTCGCCGCGCAGGATCAGGTCAGGGTTGGCGTCGCCGACGACGAGCACCCGGGACGGGTCGGTCACGCCGGCCATCATGACTCACCGCTGTTCATTCTGTCCAGAAAGCTGCATATCACGTGCTCGTTCGTGATCGGTTGATCGCGTCAGCCGGCGGGGACCACGTGCACCGTGGGGCCACGGCGTTCCAGCTCGGCGAGGTCGGCCGGGTCGGCGGCGGAGTCGGTGATGATGTCCGAGGCCGCTGCCAGGTCACAGATCTTCGCGAAGCCGCGTTTGCCGATCTTGCTGGAGTCCGCCACCACGATGACGCGTTCGGCGGCTGTCACCAGGGCGCGGTTCGTGTGCGCCTCGACCTCGTGGTGCGTGGTGAACCCGGCCGTCGGGCTCACGCCGTCCACGCCGATCACCGCGACCTCGATGTTGATGTCGGCCAGCGTCTGCTCGGCCAGCGGCCCGACCAGCTCGTACGACTCCTGCCGGGCACTGCCGCCGCACACCACCAGTTCGATGTTGGACCGCACGGCCAGTTCGGACGCGATGTTCAGCGCGTTGGTCACCACCCGCAGCCGCGGCCGCTGCGCGGCCAGCGCGCGGGCCACCTCGGTGGTCGTCGTGCCGCCGTTGAGGCCCACCGACGTCACCTCGTCCGGGATGAGCGTGCCGGCCGCCTTCGCGATCGCCCGCTTCGCCTCGTGGTGCTGGCCGCCGCGGTAGCGCATCGGCAGTTCGTAGAGCACGCCCGACGCCACCGCGCCGCCGTGCGTGCGGGTGAGCAGTTTCTGCTTCTCCAGCAGGTGCAGGTCGCGGCGCACGGACGCCTCGGACACACCGAGCTGCTCGGCGAGACTGGCCACGCCGACCGAACTGTGCTGGTTGAGCTGTTCCAGGATCAGCCCGAGACGATCCTCTTGCCGCATGCCTGCACGATACGCGCAGCGTCATGTTCAATTCCGGATGTCGACGCGACACGGGGCGCGTCGACGTGAAGAAGATGCCCGTGCGCCATTGACCCGTCCCCCGGCCCGGTGCAAGATTGCGCAC
>DASZXM010000851.1:0-10526 GCA_035546415.1 Pseudonocardiaceae bacterium | reverse complement strand
GGCTGGGCATTCAGGGCGGCAGCAACGGCGGCCTGCTGATGGGCGTGATGCTGACCCGGTACCCGGAGCTGTTCGGCGCGATCGTGTGCCAGGTGCCGTTGCTGGACATGTACCGGTACCACGAACTGCTCGCCGGCGCGTCGTGGATGGCCGAGTACGGCGACCCGCGCGAGGACGCGGAATGGGCGTTCCTGCGGCCGTTCTCGCCCTACCACAACGTGCACGCCGACCGGCCGTACCCGCCGACGCTGTTCGTGACGTCGACGCGGGACGACCGGGTGCACCCGGGGCACGCACGGAAGATGGTGGCCAGGATGCTGGACGCCGGCTACCACGTCGGCTACTACGAGAACATCGAGGGCGGTCACGGCGCGGCCAGCGACAACGCGCAGCGGGCGTTCCACTGGGCACTGGTGTTCGAGTTCCTGTGGGAGCAGATCGGCTGACCGTCGTCAGGCGAACGTGCGCAGGACGTCCCGGATCTGGCCGACGAGGTCCCAGCGGTCGTTGCCGAAGTGCGCGAGGAGGCTGAGCAGTTCCCGCAGGTGCAACAGTGGCATCCGGTCCCGCCAGTCCGGGTCCAGTGGCCGGATGTCCCCGTACGCCTCGTAGAACCGGTCCGGCACACGGCTGGGCGGGTGGATGCGGCCCAGGCAGTAGATCATGCTCAGGTCGACCTCCGGCCACATCCAGCTGACCGCCGGGTCGATCCACGCCGGCCGGCGGCCGTCGGCCAGGATGTTGCTACGGGCCAGGTCGCCGTGTGTCAGGCACGGCGGTGCCGGCGGGACGAGTTGCGGCAGGCGGGCGCAGACCCGTTCCAGGCCGGCGCGGTCGGACGCGTCCAGCGCGGCGGCGACGGCCGGTTCGGGCAGCCAGCGGAGGATGCGGCGGGTCGCGAAGAACTCGTGGCCGTCGTCGTGCCACGAGTTGTCCTGGCGCAACCGGCCCAGCCAACCGTCGCGGTCCCAACCGAAACGCGGCCCCAGCATGCCGTGCATGATCGCCAGGGCGCGGCCGGCGCGCGCCCAGAACACCGGGTCGTCGTCGGGCGCGGGCTCCAGTTCCTCCATGACCAGCGCGCTCGGCGTGACGGCGAGAACGTCCGGAGTGCGGACACCGCCGATGGTGCGCAGCGCGTTCAGCCCGTCGGCCTCCCCCTCGTACATGCCGTGCGGCGGCGTCGCGTTGCCGTCGGCGGGGCGGCCGAACGTCTTGATCACGACGGTGCAGTCCTTGCAGGTCACCCGCCAGGCCGTGCTGATGTCCCCACCGCCGGTGATCCGCACGTCGATCGGCTCGTCGTCCAGACCGGCCGCGGCGAGCGCGTCCCGTAGCGCGGTGGCTTCCGTCATGCCTCCATCGTGCTGCCCTACCGACGCGTACCCGGTGTCGCGCGGGACACACCGCGTGCCGTGACGAACTGTTCGACACCGTCCAGGATGCGCGCCAGGCCGAAATCGAGGGCCTTGTCCTGGGAGTCGTGCTCGGCGGCCGAGACGAGCGCCGCGCGCAGTGCCGGGAAGCGTGTTTCGTCGGCCCGCAGGACTTCGGCGAACGCGGCCGTCAGGACCTGTTCCGGGGCGTCGGTGGCGGCCGACTGGACGGCCATCGCACGGGCGTGACCGGCGAGGACCGCTGCGACGTCGAGCATCTCGCCGCCGTTCAGCCCGGTGTCGGCGAGTGCGGCGACGGCCCGCTCCAGCCAGCCGATCTCGTGGGGGCCGACGGGCCGCACGCCGACGGTGGCCTCCAGTGACCACGGGTGCCGGGCGAAGCGGTCGAACATCGCGCGGGTCCACGCGTCCAGGCGGGTGCGCCAGTCCCCGGGCAGTGCGGTGAGGTCCGGGGGCTCGCCGATGCCGATGTCGGTCATGAGCGCGACCAGTTCGTCCTTGCCGGGGACGTAGCGGTACAGCGCCATCTTCGTGACGCCGACGTGTTCGGCGACGCGCTGCATGGTCACGGCGGCCAAGCCGTCGGCGTCGGCGATCTCGATGCCGGCGTGCGCGATCGCGGTCAACGTCAGCGTCGGCCGTGGGCCCCGGCGAGGCGCTGTCTGGTGCTCCCAGAGCAGTGCGTGGGCATCCATCCCGAACTCCCTTGCCAGTCTCGTCGAACTGTGTCTAACATACACTGTATCCGACGGACACAGTTCAAGGAGAGATCATCATGGCCAACTCGCTGCACGGGCGCCGCGTCCTCGTCTCCGGTGCCGGGGTCGCCGGTCCCGCGCTCGCCCACTGGCTCTCCCGGCACGGCGCCGAGACGACCGTCGTCGAAGCCGCGCCCACGTTGCGGACCAGCGGTTTCGCCGTCGACTTCCGCGGTCCGACGCACCACGCGGTGCTGGCCAGGATGGGCGTGCTGGACGACCTGCGGACGGTGCGGACCAACGGCGGTGCGATGGTGTGGGTCGACGAACACGACCGGGAACTGTTCCGCCTGCCCGAGGAGTTCGCGGGCGGTGACATCGAGGTGCTGCGCAGAGACCTGTCCCGGGTGCTCCACGACCACAGCGCCGACCACGCCGACTACGTCTTCGGCGACACCATCACCGACCTGGCGGAGACCGCGGACGGCGTACACGTCGACTTCGCCCGGTCGGCGTCGCGCACGTTCGACTACGTCGTCGGCACGGACGGCCTGCACTCGGCGGTCCGCCGCATCGCGTTCGGCGAGGAGTCGCGGTACGTCAAGCACCTGGGCTACTACCTGGCCGGCTGGGACGTGCCCAACGACCTGGGCGCCGGTCCGACGGCGCACCACTACAACGTGCCCGGCCGGATGGCCAGCATCAAGGCCGACCTGCGCGACCCGACGCGGGCCGGGGCGCTGGTGGTGTTCGCCGCGCCGCGGCTGGACGTCGGCTGGCGGGACGTCGAGGCGCAGAAGCGGATCGTCGCGGACACGTTCGCCGACCTGGGCTGGCACACCACGACGCTGCTGGCCGGCCTGGCCGACGCCGACGATCTGTACTTCGACTCGATCAGCCGGGTCAGCGTGCCGCGGTGGCACAGCGGCCGCGTGGCGCTGCTCGGCGACGCGGCGTGGGGCGTGACGCTGGGCGGGATGGGCGTGGGTACCGGTGTGGTCGGGGCGTACGTGCTCGCAGGCGAACTGGCGGCGGCAGGCGGCGACCACCGGGCCGGGTTCGCGGCGTACGAGAACCGGATGCGCGGCTACGCGGCGAAATGGCAGAAGAGCGCGAACCCGGGCCAGTTCCTGGCGCCGTCCACGGCGCTGCGCCTGCGTCTGCGCAACGCGATGTTCCGGAGCAACCTGGTCCAGCGCATGCTGATCGCCAGCACGAAGTCCTTCGCCACCGACATCGCCCTGCCCGACTACACGATGTCCCTGGCGTGAACGCCATTCAGGCGCCCGGGACGATGCGGCCCTGGTAGCCGGTCACCGACCGCGTGAACGAGTGGTCGAAGCCCGCGCGACCAGGTGCCGATCAACTACCTTCGGACCAGTAGCGCTGCATCCTGTTGATGGCGTCTTCCCGGCTCATCACGGACACCTCGGCCTCGGTCAGACCGACACGCGAGGTCAGCAAATGTACGAGATCAGCTGGCAGTGACTCGCGCGGCGGCGTGGGCACACCCCGTTGCGGCTTGACACCGTCTTGAACACAGCACCAGAAGACTGCTTCGTCGACCTCAAGTTGATCACGAAGAACATGCCGCCACAGTCTCGGCCCGTAGTCGGTCCGATCGACCGGATGGGAGATGCGAGTACGAAGGATTCTCCCGTCCGGTAGATCAAGTTCATAGGTGACGTGATGGGTCCCCGTGCGCCCTCGGGCGTCGCGCACCTGGCGCCACTGCTCGATTCGACAAAAGGTGTCGTGATCCTTGCGAGTGGGCTGAGGCCACGTCACTTGGCGGCACCTACCAGCCAGTCACGAAGCTGATCATCGTCACTCAAGCTGATCAACTGAACCAATCCCCAGTTTTCCCGGTGATTGGGGGAGTCGAGAAGACGTTCCTGCCAGTCCTCCGCATACTCCCGCAGGGCGTCAACCATCTCCATGATCGCCACGTCGAAAGTTTCGCCATCGGCAGCCACGGGAAGTCCGGGAAGGAATACGGACCAGCCACCGGCCTCTGCCACTACTTCCGCCTGTGACGGAATGATCGACGCGAGAAAGTGCCTCAACCGCGCCACATCTACAACGGCGGTCGTAGCCGAGTCACGCCGAACCGTCGCCACACGACCACGCTCAGCGGCATCCAACAGATCCTTCAGGTGTGCGCGCGCGTCGGTATAGCTCTCGTAGTGAACAGCAGACACGACATGACCTCCATTGCGGCTCCGGAACCAGCATCCCCCTACTCGGCAAGTACGTCAAGTACGTGACGTACTTGCCTCGCGGGAGATGCGCGGAAGATGACTGCCAGTAGCACAGATTGGGTGCTGGTGATCTCGCCAGCACCCAATCTGACCAGCTTAAAGCCGGCTCGCTCTCAGCTGCAGCCGGAAGTGGAGCCGCAGCCCTCGCAGACGTAGCAGGAGCCTGCTGGGCGCATCTTCGTGCCGCACGTGAGGCACAGTGGGGCGTCCGCCGCCTTGCCCAGTTGGAGTTCCAGCAGTTCCGTCGAGCTGCCCACCTGCTTCGTGGGCGGGTTCGGGACGGATTCGGCAGGCGACGGGGTGGCCACCTGTGCCGATTCGACCCCGGTGCGCAGGCCTTCCAGATCCACGTCCTCGACGACCGGTGCGTCGTAGGAGTCGGCGACCTGGGCGGAGCGTTCCGCCGCCGAGAACACGCCCAGCTGGGCGCGCTTGTCGTACGGCAGGTAGTCCAGTGCCAGGCGGCGGAACAGGTAGTCCAGGACGCTCGTGGCGATGCGCACGTCCGGGTCGTCCGTCATGCCCGCCGGCTCGAAGCGCAGGTTCATGAACTTCGAGACGTAGAACTCCAGCGGGATGCCGTACTGCAGACCGACCGAGATGGACATCGAGAACGCGTCCATCACGCCGGCCAGCGTGGAACCCTGCTTGCCCAGCTTGACGAAGATCTCGCCGAGACCGTCGTCCGGGTAGGAACCGGCGTGCAGGTAGCCCTCGGCGCCGCCGACGGTGAACGACACCGTCTGGCTGGGCCGCTTCTTCGGCAGGCGCTTGCGGACCGGGCGGTACTCGATCGCCGGCTCGTCCTCCTTGGTGGCCACCGTCGACCTCGCGTTCGACAGCGGCTGGCCGACCTTGCAGTTGTCGCGGTAGATCGCCAGCGCCTTCAGGCCCAGCTTCCAACCCTGGTAGTAGATCTCCTCGACGTCCTCGACCGTCGCCGACTCCGGCATGTTGACCGTCTTGGAGATCGAACCGGACACGAACGGCTGCACGGCGGCCATCATCCGCACGTGCCCCATCGGTGCGATCGACCGCTCGCCCATCGCGCAGTCGAAGACCTCGTAGTGCTCCTGCTTCAGACCGGGCGCGTCCACGACGTGACCGTGCTCGGACACGTACTCGACGATCGCCTCGACCTGCTCCTGCTGGTAGCCCAGCGTGGCCAGCGCGCGCGGCACCGTCTGGTTGACGATCTGCATCGAACCGCCGCCGACCAGCTTCTTGAACTTGACCAGCGCCAGGTCCGGCTCGATACCGGTCGTGTCGCAGTCCATCATGAAGCCGATCGTGCCGGTCGGCGCCAGCACCGACGCCTGCGCGTTGCGCCACCCGTTGACCGCACCCGTGGTCAGCGCCTGCTGCCACTCGGCCGTCGCCAACTCGTGGATCGCCGAGTCGTTCCGGGCGTACGTGCGGACCAGGTCGTTGGCGGCGGCGTGCTTGCGCATCACCCGCTGGTGCGCGGCGGCGTTGCGGGCGTACCCGTCGTACGGGCCGACGATGCCGGCCAGTTCGGCCGAACGCCGGTAGGCGACACCGCTCATCAGGGACGTGATCGACGCGGCGAGCGCGCGGCCGCCGTCCGAGTCGTACGCGTGGCCGGTGGCCATCAGCAGCGCACCGAGGTTCGCGTAGCCGATGCCCAACTGGCGGAACTTCCGCGTGGTGTCACCGATCGACTCGGTCGGGAAGTCGGCGAAACAGATCGAGATGTCCATCGCCGTGATGACGAACTCGACGGCCTTGACGAACCGCTCACCGTCGAACACGCCGTCGCCGCCGAGGAACTTCAACAGGTTCAGCGACGCCAGGTTGCAGCTGGAGTTGTCCAGGTGCAGGTACTCGCTGCACGGGTTCGACGCGGTGATCCGGCCCGACTCCGGGCAGGTGTGCCAGTCGTTGATCGTGTCGTCGTACTGCAGGCCTGGGTCGGCACACTCCCACGCCGCCTTGGCCATCTTGCGGAACAGATCCTTGGCGTCCACTCGGGACAGCACCTCGCCGGTGCCCCGCGCGCGCAGGCCGAACTGGCCGCCGGCCTCGACGGCGTGCATGAACTCGTCGGACACACGGACGGAGTTGTTCGCGTTCTGGTACTGCACGGACGTCATGTCCTTGCCGCCCAGGTCCATGTCGAACCCGGCATCGCGCAGGACGCGGATCTTCTCCTCCTCCCGTGCCTTCGTCTCCACGAACTCCTCGATGTCCGGGTGGTCGACGTCCAGGATGACCATCTTCGCCGCACGGCGCGTCGCACCACCGGACTTGATGGTGCCCGCCGACGCGTCGGCGCCACGCATGAACGACACCGGACCGGACGCGGTGCCACCGGAGGACAGCAGTTCCTTCGACGAGCGGATGCGGGACAGGTTCACACCGGAACCCGAACCGCCCTTGAAGATCAGACCCTCTTCCTTGTACCAGTTGAGGATCGACTCCATCGTGTCGTCGACGGCCAGGATGAAGCACGCCGACACCTGCTGCGGCGACGCGGTACCCACGTTGAACCACACCGGCGAGTTGAAGCTGAACACCTGGTGCAGCAGCATCCAGGTCAGCTCGTGCTCGAAGATCGTCGCGTCCTCGTCGGTCGCGAAGTAGCCGTTCTCCTTGCCGCTCTTGGTGTACGTCAACACCACGCGGTCGATCAGCTGGCGCAGGCTGGACTCCCGCTGCGGGGTTCCCGAGGCGCCGCGAAAGTACTTGCTGGTCACGATGTTGACGGCGTTGACGGACCAGAAGTCCGGGAACTCGACCCCACGCTGCTCGAAGTTGACGGTGCCGTCCCGCCAGTTGGTCATCACGACATCGCGGTGTTCCCAGCTCACCTCGTCGTACGGGTGCACGCCCTCGGTCGTGTACACCCGCGACAACCGCAGCCCCCCAGACTTATCCGGCCCTGTACTGGCCGGTGTCCCGACGGTCTCCGTCATCAGCAGTCCCTCTCCCTTGTACCTGGCTGGTCGGCGCGTACGCCCACGTTTGTTCACGTCTGGTTGTCGGCCTTCTCCGCGATGGCGGTCCGCAGGTCGGCGATCTCCTTCTCGAAGTCCTCGATGGAGGAGAACGACCGGTACACGCTGGCGAACCGCAGGTATGCCACCTCGTCCAACTCGCGGAGCGGTCCGAGGATCGCGAGGCCGACCTCGTGGCTGGGGATCTCGGCACAGCCGGTGGCCCGGATCGACTCCTCGACCCGCTGCGCGAGCTGAGCCAACGCGTCCTCGTCGACGGGGCGGCCCTGACACGCCCTGCTGACTCCACGGACGACCTTGTCCCTGCTGAACGGTTCGGTCACGCCCGACCGCTTCACGACCGCGAGCACGGCCTCCTCGACGGTCGTGAACCGCCGATTACACGCCGAACACGAACGGCGACGCCGAATCGCCTGTCCGTCATCGACCTCTCTGGAGTCCACCACACGCGAGTCGGAACTGCGACAAAACGGACAGCGCATCCGAACTCACCCCCTCCACACTACGACTGCCCATCCACCGGTCATCCACAACCTGTGGAGCAATCACAGCGATGTAACTACTACATGTGGGGGTCGACGGTATGCCGGGCCGGCCCATTTCGCAAGTCGACACGACCGAGAACGCCGGTTCAAGCGATGCGGGAGCGATCCGGGGTGGTGTAGCACGCAACCGCCAGACGGGTGGCGTGACAGGCCGAGATTGACCAGTTGGAAACACGGGGAGTTACGGGGCGGCGACAGCTCGGGGGGCGGTGGTAGGTGACGAGTGGTAACGGAGAGTGATGGCGGGCGGGGTGAGGATGGGTGAGCGCGGGCCCGGCGGGGGCCGCGAGCGATCGGCAGCGCAGCGGCACCAGCGGGCACCGTGGGGCAGCAACGGGCACCGTCGGATGGCAGCCCGCACCGACAGGCGACGGCGGGCACCGTGGGGCGGCAGCACCACATCGGCGGCAGCAGGCACCATCGGCGGCCGCAGGCACCGTGGGCAGCAACGGGCACCGACAGGCAGCAGCGGGCACCATGGGTGGCAGCAAGCACGGACGGGCGACAGCAGGCACCGCCGGCGACAGCGCGCGCTGACAGGCGGCAGCGGGAACGATCGAGCGACCGCCGGGCGCCCCACTTGCGCCCTGAAACGGAACCCGCCAGCCCCACTTGCCCAATACTCAGAACAGCCAGAACACACCACACACCGCAAACAAGCGCCGGCCCAACAAAGTCACCAAACGCCGGACACGATCACCGGCCAAATCCTCATCAGACGCCGAAAACCCCGCTGAAGATCAGCGCTGAACCGCACCCGCCTTGGCCGCGTCCGACACCGACAGATCGCTCGGCACCTGCAGTAACTCACCCGGGTACAGAACCGAATCAGCGTTCAAACCGTTCAGGTCGCGAATCTTTTCCACCACCGCACCCGCCTGCGCCAATGGAGCCATACGCCGCGCAATAGCCGACAGCGTCTCACCCTGATGCACCTGAACCCAGCACCGTCCGCTCCGGCACCGCAGGCGTCGGGCCGCCGCCCAACGACCACCCGATTCCGAGCACCACCAAGAATGTCAACGCGCCGATCAGGACGAGCCAACCCAGGGACCGTACCCGAGTGTCCGGTTCGCACGGTTGCGCGGCGACCCGGTAGGGCGCCGCCATCAACCGGGCGGGGCGGCGGCCGTCGGAATGGACGACCCGCCGGCGGGTCGGGCGCACCACATCGGGGTGTGGGGCTTGTCGGGTGCCGGTCGTCGTCCGTGGCGACAGGCTGACCCTGAGGTTCGCAACTACCGTCATCAGACACCCTCCTCGGTGGGTTGGCCCTGGTCAGTGGCCTGTTCCGAGCCGGTTTCATGATCGAACAGGCGTTCGATCGAACTGCTGTGCGAATGTCTACCACTGACCACCGACAAAATCGAGCACTTGCCGGCGTGTCCTTCGAACAGGTGTTTGATCTGACCGCCTGTTCGGGCTAGCGTCGACAACGAAGATCGCGGGCGGCCGACGACCGGCCGGGCAAGGGAGGCGACAGTGGCACGCAGGAGCACCGGCGGCAGCACCACCACGGAGAACGAAGGTGGTGGTCGGAGCGGCGACGCTGCCGAGACCGGTGCCGGCGCCGACATCCGCACCTTCCCGGAGCCGGCCGACGGGGCCGACGGACCCGGACTCACCGAGCGGCAGCGCCGCGTCCTCGAGGTGATCCGGGACTGGCTGGACAGGTTCGGCTACCCGCCGAGCGTGCGGGAGATCGGCGAGGCCGTCGGGCTGACGTCGACGTCGTCCGTCGCACACCAGCTGCGGGCCTTGGAGCGCAAGGGTTATCTGCGTCGCGACCCGAACCGGCCGCGGGCCGTGGGTGTGCTGCCGCCCGACGACGACTCCGAGGAAGTCAGCAACCGGCCGCGCCCGGCGTACGTGCCGGTGGTCGGCCGGATCGCCGCCGGTGGCCCGATCCTGGCCGAGCAGGCCATCGAGGACGTGTTCCCGCTGCCGAAGGAGATCGTCGGCGAGGGCTCACTGTTCCTGTTGAAGGTGGTCGGTGACTCGATGGTCGACGCGGCCATCACCGACGGCGACTGGGTTGTCGTGCGGCAGCAGCCGACCGCGGAGAACGGTGACATCGTGGCCGCGATGATCGACGGCGAAGCCACGGTGAAGACGTTCAAGCGGCGCGATGACCACATCTGGCTGATGCCGCACAACCCCGCGTACGAGCCGATCCTGGGCGACGACGCGAGCGTGCTCGGTCGCGTCGTCGCCGTGCTGCGCAGGCTCTGAGCGTCGGTAACGGTCAGGCGAGTTCCCCGACCTGTTCGGCGTACCACGGCTTGCCGACGTGTTCGGCGATCGCGCGCAGCGTCCACTGTGGATCGCGCGGCCTGTCCCATTCGTCCGGCCCGGCTACCGCCAGCCGGTGCACGTACAGGTCGCCGAGCCGGCGCAGGCACTGCTGCGCCTCGTTGAGGTCCGCTTCGGTGAACAGGGCCCAGTCGGTGGCGAGGGTGACGTAGCTGCCACGCCACTCGTCGGGCCTGCTCTCCACACCGTCCAGCAGTGCCTCGATCTGCGCGAGGTGGTCGACCAGGTGGTGGGTGTGTCTGCGGATCGCCTTGTGCGGTGTGTAGAGGCGTTCCCGGTCCTCGGCCAGTCGCGGCCTGCCGTCCCACGCCAGCCACGTGGCCGCCAGCGTGAG
>DASZXM010000850.1:0-8991 GCA_035546415.1 Pseudonocardiaceae bacterium | reverse complement strand
AGCGCGGCCCGACAGCGCGGCGCCCGACAGCGCGACGGCGAGCGGGGTGGGCGGGTGCCGACACCACGTGCCGGCGGCGTTCCCGCGACGCGGGAACCGGGCGTCAGCGACGCCGGGGCACCGAGAGCCCGAACCTACGGCTCACCGCGTGCAGGTGCGGCTCCAGCCCCGTCGCTGCAGGTCAGCGCAGCTCAACTCCTCAGCCCGGCCCCGATCGTCCACACCCATCCACCGCGGCCGCCCGGCCACCCGCTCCAACACGTACGCGTGCCCACGGCTCCACACCACACTGCAGGGCGTCGTGGGCAGTGGCGTCTCCCCGGGGGCCGACTCCGCGCTGGATTCCGTCTCGGTGCTCATCGTGGCTGATACCTCCAACAAGGGCGTCGCACTGTGCGACAGATGTGTTAGCCCCGCACAAGATTGTCGGCATCCCACGTCACCGTTGTTGTCGTAACACTGTTACACGCGACCACCGTGCGTGTTCGTTCGGCGGACGGGAGTTGATCTCTACGCCGGGCTCATCTCACCGACCGCCCACCGACAGCCACGAACCGCACACCGTGCGCACTACCCGGGAAACGCCGATCGGCCCCCCGCCGACCAGGGCGGAGGGCCGATCACGCGTGACGCGGTGTCAGCGCTGTGGCGTGCGATCGACCAGTTCACCGGCCGGCGGCTCGTCGACGACGAGCTCCGTCGGTGCCTCGCCGGACGCCTCGGCGGCCACCGCCGCCAGTTCGACGCCGGTCGATTCGCCGACCACCGTCTTCGCCTTCGGTGAGCACAGCAGCGACGCGACCGCACCGATCAGGCAGGCGACGATCGCGAATCCGAACGCCACCGCGAGGCCGTCGGCGAACGGGCCGGAGATCAGGCTCGGGAAGAAGCTCCTGCCGGTCAGGAACTGCGCCGACGAGGCCGGCAGGTGCCCGAGCACCGGGCCCAACAGGGTCTGGATGGGGTTGTAGCCCAGGAACGCCGCGAACAGCACGGCGACCGCCGGGAGGTGGGCGACCTGGTTGGCGGCTGCCGCGGGTACGCCGTGGGCCGTCAGGCCGGCGCTCATCGCGGCCGGCAGGTGCGTCGACAGGCCGGCGATGATGAGCGAGAAGAAGATGCCGATGGACAGCACCATCGCGGAGTTCTGGAACGTCGCCGTCATGCCGGCCCCGACACCCCGGGCGTTGCCCGGCAGGCTGTTCATGATCTCCGCGCGGTTCGGCGACGCGAACATGCCCATGCCGATGCCGTTGATCACCAGGATCGCCGCGAACACCAGGTAGTTGAAGTTCACCGGCATCACGATCAGCAGGCCGAACGTGGCGGCCGTGATGATCAGGCCGACGCACGCGAAGGCCCGCGTACCGACCTTGTCCGACACGATGCCGGACACCGGCGAGGACAACAGGAAGCCGACCGTCATCGGGAGCATGTAGATGCCCGCCCACAACGGTGTCGACTCAAAGCTGTAGCCGTGTTGCGGCAGCCAGATGCCCTGCAGCCAGATGATGAGGATGAACTGCAGGCCACCGCGGCCCAGTGCCGCCGTCAGGTTCGCGACGTTGCCGGCCGTGAACGAGCGGATCTTGAACAGCGACAGGTTGAACAGCGGGTTGGCCACCCGCAGCTCGATCGCCACGAACGCCGCCAGCACGACGACGCCGCCGATCAGCAGCGACAGCACGAACGGGTTCGTCCAGCCCATGGTGTGCGTGCCGTAGGGCTGGATGCCGTAGGTGATGGCCACCAGGACCGCGATCAGGCCGACCGCGAACGTGATGTTGCCCCACCAGTCCATCTTCGCCCGCTGACGCACACCGGTGTCGTGCAGCTTCAGGTACGCCCAGATGGTGCCCAGCACGCCGACCGGGACGTTCACCAGGAAGATCCAGTGCCAGTTCACCGGCGCCAGCACACCGCCGAGGACGAGGCCGACGAACGAGCCCGCGATCGCGGCGACACCGTTGATGCCCATGGCGAGGCCGCGCTGGTTGGCCGGGAACGCGTCGGTGAGGATGGCGCTGGAGTTGGCCATCAGGAACGCGCCGCCGATGCCCTGCACGATGCGCCAGCCGATCAGCCACAGCGCACCCGCGGACCCCTGTTGCCAGGTCAGCGACAGCAGGATCGACGCGACCGTGAAGATCATGAAGCCGAGGTTGTACATCTTGGCGCGGCCGAACATGTCACCCAGCCGGCCGAAGCTGACCACCAGCACCGCGGTGACGACGAGGAAGCCCATCATCATCCACAGCAGGTAGCTGGTGTTGCTCGAATCCAGCGGGTTGACGCCGATGCCCTTGAAGATGTCGGGCAGCGCGATCAGCACGATGGACGAGTTGATGGTTGCCAGCAGCATGCCCAGCGTCGTGTTGGACAGTGCTATCCACTTGTAATTCGGTCCGAGTTCGGCGAGTGGTCGCGCCTGCCGACGTTGGCGGGGCGGGATCCGGTCCGAGCCAACCGGTTCCTGAGCTGCGGTTTCCCGCGAGGCAGAAGACACCACATGACCTCCGAGTAATTGCTTTACCTAGGCTAACTAATTTGGTTGCCTAGTACAAGCAGTTTCCGGTGGCCGCCAGGTGAGTCACCCCACACACGCGTGCGGAATAAGACGTTGTGGGATAAGAGGGTCCGGGCGCTCGACACCAATCGAGTCACCCGGTGCCCTACATGGTGGGCAGGTCGCCCAACACCGCCTCGACGTCGATCTCGACCCGCAGTGTCGTGCCGATCATCGTGATCCCGGTGCGCACGACCTGGTTGTACGTGATCGCGAAGTCGTCCCGCTTCAGGTCGGTCACCGCGCGGAACGCCGCCCGTGTCCCACCCCACGAATCCGGTCCCACCCCGAAGAAAGTCAGCTCCAGCGGCACCGGCCGGGTGATCCCGTTCAGCGTCAGTTCGCCGTTCACCCGCCATTTCTCACCGCCCAGCGGTGTGATCGACGTGCCCCGGTACTCGATCGTCGGATGCTGGTCGACGCCCAGGAAGTCCGCCGACCGCAGGTGGTCGTCGCGCATCTTGTTGCCGGTGTCGATGCTGGCCGCCTGGATGGTCGCCGAGACCGTCGACTGCTCGACCGGCCGCGCCACCACGATCCGCCCGCCGAAATCGGCGAAATGCCCCCGGACGCTCGCCATGCCCAGATGCCGGGCGGTGACGTTGATCGTCGTGTGCACCGGGTCGATCGTCCACGTCCCGGCCGTCGGCAGGTCGTCCCCGCCGATCCGGGCCAGCGACACCGTCCCCAGCGACGCCGAGCCGCTGGCGGTAACCACGGCGGTCCGGGCCAGCGGCGCGAAGCCGTTGGCCGTCAGGATCGCCGTGTACGAGCCCGGCGGCAGCGGCTCCGTGGTCAACTGGCCGTCGTCGTCGGCGCCCACCCTGGCCACCTGGACGCCGGACAGGTCGGTCACCGTGAGCACGGCGGTGGCCAGCGGCCAGCCGTCGGTCGTCCGGGCCACCGCCGAGACACCCCGTCTGGACACCGACGGTGAAGCGGCACTCATTCCCATGCCTCCCAAAGGACCGATCAGCTTTCCGGGTGTCCGAGCCGCACGTCGTGCTGGCCGTGTTCGCCGCCGTTGACCCGCAGGGTGCTGGCCACCGGCGGGTACCCGCTGGCGATCACCGTGTAGTCGCCCTCGGGCAGGTCGGAGAACGCGTACTCGCCCGCGTCGTCCGTCGTCGTCACGCCGATCACGTTGCCGGCGCGGTCCAGCAGCGTGATCCGGGCGTCCGGCACCACGCGGCCCTCCCCCACCGTCGCCACGCCGTGCAGCCGGGAACCACCGGTCAGCTCGACGTTCTGCTCGGTCCGGCCGGTGCCCGGCACGGTCACACCGAGCGCGACCGGCCGGTAGGCATCGGCGCTGACGACGAGCGTGTACGTGCCGGCGACGAGTTCGTCGAACAGGTACCGGCCGTCCGGGCCGGTGGCCTGCGCGCCGACGACCTCCCCTTCGGTGTCGGCCAGCGTCGCCATGGCCGCTTCGACGGGGGTGCCCTTGCCGGCCACGCTGACCACGCCGGTGAGGCTGCTGGTGCCGGTGAGCACGACGTCCACGGCGACCGGACCGCCGCCCACGGCGACGACGGTGGCCTGCGGCTGGTGCGCGCCCGCCGAGGCGATCAGCACGTACGAACCGGGTTCGGGCACCGGCAGGCGGAACTCACCGTCCACACCGGAGGAGTTCCTGCCGATCTGCCGGCCGCCGGTGTCGATCAGGGTCAGCGCGGCACCGGCGATGCCGCTCCCGTCGGCGCGCCGGACCCTGCCGTGCACGCCGGGGCCGTCCGCTTGGAACGGCACGAAATTCTCGGTGGCGGATGCCATCAGAGCAGCTCCTGCTGTGGGATCACCGGCGCCGTTGGCCGTGTGGTGGCCGTTGCGTTCCGGTTCGAAGAGCGAATCTGCCTCGGTGGGCACGGCGGGCAGGTCGGCCACGGTCGGCGAGTCGTCCGCGGCCGGGCCTGCCTCCTCGGCCATCCGGGCCTGGATACCGGACTGCATGCGCAGCGGTACTTCCTTCATGAACAGCACCAGGACGAACGCGACGGCCACGACGGCGGCCGCCGTGAGGAACACCGGGTGCATGGCGTCGGAGAAGCCGACCAGGAACGGCCGGGCCAGCCGGGGGTCGAGCTGCTTAATGAACGACGAGTCCTGCAGCACCTGCGAACCCGAGCCACCCGCCGCGCCCACGCCGTGCTTGACGAGATTCAGCACCGGCGCGTTGTTCGGATTGTGCGCGACGGACGGATCGGACAGTGCCGACTGGAACGCCGGTGTCGGGGCGATCGACCGGAACGCGTCGCCGATCCGCTTGCCGACCGTGCTGAACAGGATGGACAGGAACACGGCCGTGCCGACGGTACCGCCCATCTGCCGGAAGAACGTGGCCGACGCCGTCGCGACGCCCATGTCCTGCGGTGGCACGGCGTTCTGCACGGCGATCACCAGCGTCTGCATGCAGCCACCGAGGCCGAAGCCGAACACGAACATCCAGATGTCGGTGCGCCACAACGGGGTGTCGGCGTTGATGGTGTTCAGCAGGACCAGGCCGCCGACCATCAGCGCGGTGCCGACGATCGGGAAGACCTTGTAGCGGCCGGTGCGCGCGGTCAACTGACCGGACAGGACGGACGACATCATGATGCCCAGCACCAGCGGCAGCACCAGCAGGCCACCCTTGGTCGGGGAGGCGCCCTTCACGATCTGCAGGTACAGCGGGATGACCGACAGGCCGCCGAACATGCCCATGCCGATGATCAGGTTGGCGCTGGAGGTGATGCTGAACACGCCGCCGCGGAACAGTCGCAACGGGATCAACGCGTCATCCCGCATCAGGTGCTCGACGAGGACGAACAGGATCAGTCCACCGGCACCCACGCCGTAGCAGAGCCACGCCCGGGGCGAGTGCCAGCCCCACTGCTGCCCCTGCTCGGCGATGATCAGCAGCGGCACCAGGCCGATCGTGATGGTGATCGCGCCCCACCAGTCGATCCGGTGACTGCGCCGGGTGTGCGGGATGTGCAGCACCTTGGTGACGACGGCCAGCGCGATGATGCCGATCGGCACATTCACCAGGAACACCCACCGCCAACCGGCGATGTTCAGGATGTGGGCCTGGCCGGCGAGCAGGCCGCCGACGACCGGGCCGAGCACGCTGGACGTGCCGAACACGGCGAGGAAGTAGCCCTGGTAGCGGGCCCGTTCCCGGGGCGGCACGACGTCGCCGATGATCGCCAGCGCCAGGGACATCAGACCGCCCGCGCCCAGCCCCTGGAACGCGCGGAACCCGGCCAGCATGTACATCGACGTGGAGAACGTGCACGCCAGCGAACCGACGACGAAGATGGTGATCGCGGCGATGAAGTACGGCTTGCGGCCGTGGATGTCGGACAGCTTGCCGTACAGCGGCGTCGAGATGGTGGCCGTGATCAGGTAGGCGGTGGTGACCCAGGCCTGCTGGTCCAGGCCGTTCAGGTCGTCGGCGATGGTGCGGATCGCGGTGGCCACGATCGTCTGGTCCAGGGCGGCCAGGAACATGCCCAGCATGAGGCCGCTGAAGACCAGCATGATCTGCCGGTGCGTGAGTGCTCCGTCGGACGGCGCGCCGCCCGGACTGCCGGCCGCGGCGTGCCGCGCCTCGGTGGCGGTCATCGTTCGCGCCTCTCCAAGCCGTGGTGGGGGTGACCGTCGATGGTCTCTCGGTCGCGCTCGTGCGCTTCGAGGTCAGTATTCAACCGCGCGAGAAGTACCGCGAGCGAGCGGACCTCGTCGGACGACCATCCGGACAGGATTTTCGCCATGTTCTCGTTGTGCCGCCTGCGGTTGTCCGAGAACACGCGCTCGCCGGCAGCCGTGGGCGCGAGCAGCGACGCCCGGCCGTCCACCGGGTCGGCCCGCCGCTCGACCAGGCCGTGGCGGATCAGCGCGGCCGTCTGCCTGCTCACCGTGGACGGATCGGAGTGCACGGCCTCGGCGAGCGCGGTCATGCGCACCGGCCCGTCGCACACCAGGCGAGCGAGCAAGCCGTAGGCCGGGTACTCGATCCCGTCCTTGTTCGGTCCGCCGAACTTCGCCATGGCTCGCTTGGCGGTCAGCAGGAACCGCATCAGTTGGTCGGCGAGTTCGGTGACCTCGGCCGACCGGTCCAGGTCGGTGTCCATCACGACAATCCATTGCATGTCGAACGCAAGTAGTTGACATATACAACCATGCACCTGGAACGGGTCGCGAGCAAGGTCGGTCAGCAATGTCTCGGCGGTGCCGCCGGGTGCCCGCCGGCAGGCACCGGCACCGGGTCCGGCTCGCTGTGCCGGCGGCGGTCGTAGGGCAGCGCGAACTCCAGCCCGAGCAGGGCGAACAGCGTGGCCGGCAGGCCCAGCCAGGAGCTGAGCAGCACGCTGCGCGGCACGTAGCCGGGCCGGAACTTCGCGTTGAACAGGTACAGCGACTCGACCTGGATCAGCGGGTCGAGCAGGTGCAGCACCCGGTAGCCGACGCGCTCGACCGGGCCGCGGCTGCCACCGCGGTCGAGCAGCTCGCGGAACGCGGCGAAGTTCAGCGACACCCGACCGGCGCCGTGCCCGCGGGCGTACTCGACGACGTCCACGATCATCCGCTCGTTCAGGCCGTTGAGCCGGGTCCTCGTCCGGCGCATGACGTCCAGCGACAGCGCCCACTCGCCGTCCGCGTCGCCGCACGGCAGGTAGCGCTGGAAGCCGACCAGCTCGTCGTCGGCGAAGGCGAGCACGAACACACCGGCCGGGTGGTCGTCGTCGAACAGGCCGTCCAGGATCATCGAGAAGCCGCGTTCCCGGGTGGACCCGAGCCACTGCCGGGACAGCTCGGCCATCTCGGCGCGCAACGGCACCGGGATGTCAGCGGCCGGCACGACGACCGTGTGCACGCCCGCGTTGTAGGTGCGCTTGACGGCCTGCCGGACGTTGCGCATCCGCCGGGTGGCCAGACCGAACGGCTCGACGTCGAGCACCACCTCGTCGCCGAAGCCGACCGATCGCATGCCCTGCCACAGCGGCACCAGGTCGGCCCGGGCACCGAGCACGGCGGGCCGCCAGCCGCGCCGCACGCACAGCGCGCGGAACCGGGAGACGACGTCGGCATAGGAGTCGGGGTCGCCGACCGGGTCGCCGCCGACGACAGCCACGCCGGCCAGCACCCGGTAGCCCACGGCGGCCCGACCGTCGGCGCTGAACAGGTAGGTCTTGTCCGTGCGCAGCGCGAACGGGGCGAGCGTGTCCGCGCCGGGCCGGGCGACCATGTGGCGGACACGGGAGCGTTCGGACTCGTCGGACGGCTCGGGCGCGGGCGCGGCGCGCATGACCGTGACGAGCGTCACCAGCGTGATGAGCAGGGCGGCCGTGGCGACGTCGAGATGGGGCGCGACGTGCAGGAGCCCGGCGGCGCCGAACAGCAATGCGGCGCACAGCATGACCACACCGTTGCGCACGGCGGCGTGGACCTGGGCACGCTCGGGCACGCAGGGGAACCGTGAGTAGCACAGCGCCAACCCGGCTGCCGCGGCGAGGAACAGCAGCCCGTAGCCGACGTGCCGCAGGTTCAGCGCGATGACGCACAGCAACACGACGGACGTCCCCAGCGCCACGGCCCGCCGCCGCGCCAGACCCCAACCGAGCAGCAAGAACAGCACGGCGACGAGGAACGCGTGCGGCCGGCCGGGCGCGCCGTCGATCAGGCCGTGCGTCGGCATGCCCAACCACGCGGGCGGCGCCCCGTGCACGGCGAGCACGGCGATACCCACACCGACGGCCACCGCGAGCAGCCCGAAGAACCGCACCTGACGAACCAACCCCATCACCCCTCCAGATCAGGGGTCCCCGCGATCGAACCGGCACGAAACCCCCGTTCCGCACGTTACAACCCGCCACCAACGAATTCGGAGGGTCCCCCCGCTAGTGAACGAGGCGTGAAGTATGCACCTCACGGGCGGTGCGCGCACCGCATGTCGCCACGACAAACGATCTCAACGCACCCAGCTATGCGATCCATGCCGCCGGGCTGCGATGTGCGCCACACGACCCCAGCATCGAGGCCCGCGATGCGACTCGGTTGCGACCCGCCGCGAGCAACAAGACGCTGGAACGCCGGGGCCCACCCCGATCGGCCGGTCCCTGGACGCCGCGAAGACAGCATCTACCAGCAGCGAGGCCGAGCCGGCCGCAGCAGTCTTCCGACCGGCCTCCGCGCCGCGAAGCACGGCCGCACGTCCCGGCCGCCGCCGAACCGGGCTGCGGCGGGCAACTGCCGCCGCGCCCGGTTCGGGTCAGGAACTCTTGAGTTCCGGGAAGTCCTCCTCGCGGTACTCGCCGGCCACCGGCGCTTCCGGGTCGGCGTGCACCTCGTGTTCACGGCCACGCAGTTCGACCCGCCGGATCTTGCCGGAGATCGTCTTGGGCAGCTCCGCGAATTCCAGGCGGCGGATTCGCTTGTACGGC
>DASZXM010000849.1:0-2389 GCA_035546415.1 Pseudonocardiaceae bacterium | reverse complement strand
CGGCCCGGCATTCCGGCCTGCGCACCGTGTACCGCGACTCGGACGGCGCCGTCGCCCCCGAGGGGCTCGCCGCGCCCGAGCCGCGCATCGACGTCGTGACCGCGAGCGGCGACGAGCGCGATTTCGACGCGTTCGTCCGCGCGACAGCCACCGAGCACGGCCGGCAGCCGTTCGACCTGGCGGCGGCGCCCGCGTTCCGTTTCGTGCTGGTCGAGCACCCGGCCGGCCGGTCGGCGTTCGTGCTGCTGGCCCATCACATGGTGCTGGACGGCTGGGCGGTCGGGCTGCTGCTGACCGAGGTCGTCACCCGCTACGACGCGCTGCGCACCGGCGCGCCGGACCCGTATCCGACTGCCGCGCCCGGCATCGGCGCCCTGCTCGGCCACCAGGAGGCGGCCCGCGCGGCCGGCGAGTGGGACCGGCAGACCGAGTTCTGGATCAAGCACCTGGACGGTGTCCCGTCGGTGCTGGAACTGCCGGCCGACCGGCAGCGACCCGCCGTCCAGGACTCGGCGGGCGCGCGCACGCCGGTGGACCTGGGTGACGCGGTGAGCACGACGGTCGTGGCGACGGCGAAATCGCTGGGCATCACGCCGTTCGCGTACCTGCTCGGCGCGTTCGCACTGACGTTGAGCCGGTGGACCGGTACCCGGCGGCTGCTGGTCGGCGTGCCGCTGACCGGTCGCACCACACCGGAACTGGAGGCGCTGGTCGCCGTCGCGGGCAACCTGGTGCCGGTGCGCGTCGACGTGGCCGACGACGCCACCGTGGCCGAGTACCTGCGCTCGGTGCACCACTCGCTGATGACCAGCATCGACGCCGGTGACCTGCCGTTCGAGGAGCTCGTCGCGCGTCTGGGCGTCGAGCGCACGCTGGGCTGTCACCCGCTGGTCCAGGCGTGCTTCGGCATGCACGACCAGTTGGTGCCGCAGCGGATCCGGACGGCGAGCGCCACGGTCACGGTGGTGGAGGGCCACGGCGGTGGCTCACAGTTCGACATGACGCTGCTGATCGGGCGGTCCGAGCCGTCGCTGGCCGGCCACCTGGAGTACGCGACCGCCGTGTGGCTGCCGGCCGAGGCGGACGGGTTCCTGGCGAGCTTCCGCGCGGCGGCCGCGCAACTCGCCGACACGCACCGGCCGCTGGCCGACGTCCGCTGCTGCGCACCGGAGCAGCTGGCGGCACTGGCAGCGCTCAACGACACCGGCACGGACTTTCCCGCGATCACGCTGGACGCGCTGTTCCGCACCATGGTCGACACGGCGCCGGACGCGGTGGCCGTGCGCGAGGGCGACGTCGAACTGACCTACGCCGAACTGGCAGGCGCCGCCGCGCGGCAGGCCGAACTCCTGCGGGACGCCGGGGTCCGGCCGGGCGACCGGGTGCTGATCGCGGTGCCGCGGTCGCTGGCCGAGGTGGTCGCCGTGCTGGGCACGGTGCGGGCGGGCGGGGCGTACGTCGGCATCGACCTGACGCTGCCGGCCGCGCACACCGCGCGGATCGTGGCCAAAGCGGCACCGGCGGCCGTGATCGGTGACGAGGTCGACGGCGTGCCCACCGTCGCCGCGTGGCAACCGGACTGGCCGGCTGCCGATCCCACGCCGGCCACCGATCGCACGCCGGTCGACGTGCCCGACGACGTGACCAGGTTGGCGTACGTGGCGTTCACCTCGGGTTCGACCGGTGAGCCCAAAGGCGTCAGCGTGCCGCACCGGGCCGTGTCGCGGCTGGTGCACCAGGTCGACTACGTGCGCCTCGGACCGGGAGAGCGGGTGCTGCGGCTGTCGCCACTGGCATTCGACGCGTCCACGCTGGAACTGTGGGGCGCGCTGCTGACCGGCGCCACCCTGGAAGTGCATCCCGCCGGTCTGCCGACGCCGAGTGAACTGGGCCGGTTCCTCCTGGATCGTGGCGTGACCGTGGCCTGGCTGACCGCGGGCCTGTTCCGGGTGGTCGAGGAGTTCGCCCCGCGGTCGCTGGCCGGCCTGCGGCAGCTGCTCACCGGCGGCGACGTCGTGCCGCACGACCACGTCGCCCGCGCGCTCACCGCCAACCCCGGCCTGGTCATCACGAACGGCTACGGGCCGACCGAGAACACGACGTTCACCACGTGCCACTCGGTGCGCAGTGCCGCCGAGGTCGACGGTCCGCTGCCGATCGGCGTGCCGATCCCGGGGACGCGGGTGTACGTGCTGGACGAGCGGGCCAGGCTGGTGCCGCCGGGTGCGGTCGGCGAGCTGTACGCGGCCGGCGCGGGTCTGGCCGACGGCTACCTCGGCGACCCCGCCGAGACCGCCCGCGCGTTCGGGCACTTCTCGCCGGACGTGCCCGAACGCCTGTACCGCACCGGCGACCTGGTCCGCGTCGACACCCGGGGCAGGCTGGTGTT
>DASZXM010000848.1:0-2368 GCA_035546415.1 Pseudonocardiaceae bacterium | reverse complement strand
GGAGATCTGGTCGGCGTGACAAGCGGTGTAGCGTGGGCGTCATTCGGCATTCGGTCCGTCGTGTGGGGAGCGGGGATCATGCGAATTCGTCGGTGGGGCGTCTCGATCGTCAGCGCGTTATGCCTGGTGTTCGGACTGTGTTTCGCGCCGGTGGCGGCCGCGGCAGGCCCGGTCGTGCCGCGTCTGGACTGGCAGGCGTGCGGCGACGGTTTCTTCTGTGCCACGGCGATCGTGCCGCTGGACTACGCCGATCCGTCCGGCGCCACCATCCGACTGGCGATGATCAAGCATCCGGCCACCGACCCGGCACACCGGATCGGGTCACTGTTCTTCAACCCGGGCGGCCCGGGCGGGTCGGGCGTAGCGGCGTTGCCGCTGATCTACCACAAGTTCCCGGCCGCGTTGCGGGCCGATTTCGACCTGGTCAGTTTCGACCCCAGAGGAATCGCGTCGAGCACGGACCTGCAGTGCTTCCCGAGTACCACGGCCGAGCAGCAGTTCCTGGCCCGATTGCCGGTCGCGTTCCCGGTCGGCAAGGCGCAGGAACGGTTGTGGGAGAACACGTTCAGCGGTTTCGACCGGACGTGTGCGGCGAATGCCGGCCCGCTGTTGGCCCATGACTCCACGGCCGACGTGGCGCGGGACATGGACCTGCTGCGGCAGGCCGTCGGCGACCCGACCATGAACTACCTGGGTGTCTCGTACGGCAGTTACCTCGGTGCCACCTACGCCAACCTGTTCCCGGCCAAGGTGCGTGCGATCGCACTGGACGGTGACGTGGACCCGGTGGAATGGGCGACCGGCGAAACGGGCAACCAGCACTGGCTGAGCACCTTCCTGCGGCTGGGTTCCGACGAGGCCTCGGCCCGCACGCTGGGCGCGTTCCTGGTGCTGTGCGGACAGGCGCCGGTCACGTCCTGCGCGTTCTCCGCCGGCAACCCGGCGGCGACCAACGCGAAGTTCACCGCCCTGCTGCACCGCCTTGCCACGCACCCGGTCACCGCCGACGGTCAGCAGATCACCATGCCGCTGGTGGTCGCGGTGACTGTCGCCGACCTGTACGAGACGCAACCCATCGCGGGCCTCGCGAACGGCTGGCCGGGCCTGGCCACACTGTTGCAGAACCTGTGGAACCTCAGCAACGGCACGACAACGGCGGCGCCGGACCGATCGGCGCTCCTCGCCCGCCCGGATCTCGGCGTCGTTCCCACCGCCACTCCCAGCTATGCGGGCCGGGAGGCGCAACTCGGCGTGATCTGCTCGGACAGCCCGAACCCGCGCCTTCCCCAGTCGTACGGCGTGCAGTCGGCGTTCGCCCGGCTACGGTCGGGCTGGCCGGGCGCACAGTGGACGTGGATCGCCGAGGCGTGCGCGCAGTGGCCGACGATGGGCACACAGCGCTACACCGGACCGTGGAACGTGCCGACGGCCCAGCCGGTCCTGGTGATCGGCAACACCGGCGATCCGGCCACCCCGTACCAGGGTGCGGTCGCCATGGCCCGGGACCTCGCCCACGCGCGATTCCTGACCGTGCGGGGCTACGGCCACACCGCGCTGTTGAACACGAGCACCTGCGCCGCCAACGCCGAGAGTGCCTACTTCCGCACCGGAGCACTTCCACCCGCCGGGACCGTCTGCGACGAGGACCGGCCGCCGTTCCCCTGACGGCGACCTGTTCCCCGCCGCTCCTCGGCCTTGAACGGTTGGTTGTCGTGCAGCGTTCACCGGTCGTTCTTCCACCGACCACTACGGACTGATCACGTCGATCACCGTCGCACCTCGCCTGCTCACCCTCGGTGCCCGGCTTGCTGAGCGCGGCACGACGTTTGGCCGGTGGATGCCGTGGGTAGGCCAGTGCCGTGGTGGGCACGAGTTGTCCTGCGAGGCGCAGGACGCCGTGGGGTCACCGGCTTCGAGCCCGTGACCTGATGCACGCCGTCCCACACGCGCCCTAGTACCCCCGGCAGTGACGGTTTTCGTCACAGTCGACCGGCCAGCACGCCCGCCTGGGCGCGCTGTTGCCCTCGTTCGCCGTTCGGAGGTACGGATGACCACCGTGATCGACCGTGGCCGACTGGCCCAGGAGTTGAGCCGCGCCCTGGACGGTGAGGTCCGCTTCGACGAGGGCAGCCGGGCACTGTACGCGAACGACGCCTCGATCTACCGCCAGGTCCCCACCGGAGTGGTGATCCCCCGGAACGCCGACGACGTGGTTGCCGCGATGCGGCTGTGCCGGCGGTTCGGCGTCCCGGTCGCCGGTCGCGGGTGCGGGACCGGTCTGGCCGGCCAGACCGTGACGTCCGGTGTGGTGTTCGACTTCTCCAAGTACATGAACCGCGTGCTGGAGATCGACCCGGAACGTCAGCGG
>DASZXM010000847.1:0-8356 GCA_035546415.1 Pseudonocardiaceae bacterium | reverse complement strand
GCCCAGCGGATCATGGCCGCCGCGGCCGGCACGCTCAAGCGGATCTCGTTCGAGTGCGGCGGCAAGTCGCCCTACATCGTGTTCGCCGACGCCGACCTGGACCGGGCGCTGACCGTCGCCGTGCACAGCGCGTTCCGGTCCACCGGCCAGTCCTGTTCACTGGCGTCCCGGATCTTCGTGCAACGGCCGATCTACGAGAGCTTCGCCACGGCGCTGGCCGAGCGGGCCGCGCGCATCCGGGTCGGCATGCCGCTGGACCCGGCCACCCACATCGGGCCGCACACGTCGGCCGAGCAGTTGGCCAAGACCACGTCGTTCATCGAGTACGGACGCGACGCCGGTTTCCGGCTGCTGTGCGGTGGTGGCCGGCCCTCGGGTTTCGACCGCGGCTACTTCGTCCAGCCCACGGTGTTCGCCGACGTGGACCACGCGTCGCGCCTGGCGCAGGAGGAGGTCTTCGGCCCGGTGCTGGCGGTGCTGCCGTTCGACACCGAGGACGACGTGGTGACGATGGCCAACGACACCCGCTACGGGCTGGTCGGTGGCCTCTGGACGTCCGATGTGGGCCGCGCACACCGTGTCGCGGCACGGATCGAGACCGGGTTGGTGTCGGTGAACACGTTTCGCCCGATCCTGCCCGCCCTGCCGTACGGGGGATTCCGGATGAGCGGCATCGGCAGGGAGAACGGCCTGGAGGTACTCGACGAGTACACCGAGACGAAGGCCGTGTACGTCGATCTGTCCACAACGGAGCCGAGTGACCCATTCCGGAACTGACCGCATGGTCCGATAGGAGAGACGCCGATGTCTGATCCGATCGCACTGGACGAGCCGACATCCCCCGCACCGCGCCAGGTCGCTCTCGTCAGCCTGGTCGGCACGACCATCGAGTGGTACGACTTCCAGGCCTACGGGCTGGCAGCGTCCCTGGTGTTCGGCAAGCTGTTCTTCCCCGATTTCTCCCCGGTGGTCGGCACGCTGCTGTCGTTCGCCACGTTCGGCGTGGGTTTCTTCGCCCGGCCGCTGGGCAGCATCGTGTTCGGCCACCTCGGTGACCGTCTGGGCAGACGGCGGGTGCTGATGGTCAGCCTGCTGTTGATGGGCACCGCGAGCGTGTTGATCGGCTGCCTGCCCACGTTCTCGGCGATCGGTGTCGCGGCACCGATCCTGCTGGTGATCCTGCGGCTGTGCCAGGGCTTCGGCATCGGCGGCGAATGGGGCGGCGCGGCGGTGTACGCCGTGGAGTCCGCACCGGAGGGTCAGCGCGGCAAGTACGGCGGGTGGCCGCAGATGGGTTCCCCGCTCGGCCTGCTGATCGCCACGATCGTCTTCAGCCTCGTCGGCCTGATGCCCGACGCCGTGCTGCGGTCCTGGGGCTGGCGCATCCCGTTCCTGGCGAGCGCGCTGCTGGTCGCCGTCGGCGTCTACATGCGCCGCAACCTGCGGGACACGCCGGCCTTCGCCAAGGCACGGGCCGAGCACGCCATCGCCCGCTACCCGGTGCTGGCCGTGCTGCGCCGGCACCCGAAGGAACTGCTGCTCACGTTCGGCATGTTCTCCGCGACCAGCGGCGGTTTCTACATGTTCGTCACGTTCATCCCGGCCTACGGCACGACGACGTTGCACACACCGCACCAGGTGCTGTTCGACGGCCTGCTGGCGTTCGCGGTCGCCGAGTTCCTGGCCGTCGTCATCGCCACCCGGGTGACCGACCGGATCGGCAGGCGGCCGCTGTTCATCGCGTGCGCCGTGTTCACCGTGGTGACCGCGTACCCGCTGTTCCTGCTGGTGCAGACGAAGGTGTCGGTCGCCATAGTGCTCGTGATGCTGATCGGTGGTGCGATCAACGGCGTGATGTACGGCATCCCGGGCTCGCTGGCGCCGGAACTGTTCCCGCCGGAGGTCCGCTACAGCGGCGCCGGCCTGGGCTACCAGACGTCGGCGGCGATCGTCGGCGGCCTCACCCCGGTGGTCACCACGGCGGCCGCGTCGGCGGCCGGTGCGACGTGGCCGGTGGCCGTGCTGCTGGGCTTCTTCGCCGCCGTCGGCCTGCTGGCCGTGGCCCGGTGCCGGGAGACGAGCCGGATCGCCCTGCGCGAGTCCGACGCCCGCAGCAGGATGGTGCCCGTGACGGAGGACGCGCCGCATGCCACGTACAGTTGACCTGTCCCGCCCGCTGGAACCGGGGATGCCGCACGCGCGGACCATCCCGGCCGCCGAGTTCACGCCGACCCGGACGTGGGCCGAGCACCGGATGCGGGCGATGCGCCTGGACATGCCGACCCACATCGGCACCCACCTGGACGCTCCGTCGCATTTCGTCGAGGACGGCGCCACGATCGACCAACTGCCGGTGTCGGCGCTCGTCGGCCGGGCGTACTGCGTCCAGGTGCTGCGGGACGGGCCCGAACCGATCACGGCCGCCGACCTGAAGGCGGTCGACCTGGGCCCCGGTGACGCGCTGCTGATCCGCACCGGCTGGGACGACCGCTACGCCGAACCGGACTATGTGGACCGCCACCCGTACCTGACCGTGGACGCCGCCGAGTGGGCGGTGGCGGCCGGTGCGCGGCTGGTGGGCACGGACACGATCACGCCGGAGTACCCGATGGGCCTGCGCCCGCCGGACTACCACCACGACATCCACGCCACGCTGCTGGGCGCGGGCACGCTGATCGTGGAGAACCTGGTGCTGCGGGAGATCGCGGACCGGTGGGTGACGCTGTTCCTGGGCGCGCTCAACGTGCTGGGCGGTGACGGAGCGCCCGCGCGGGCGCTGGCGACGGTGGAGGACCGGGCATGAAGATCGAGCGGGTCGACATCGTGGTCACCGAACTGGCCGGGCGGGTCCGGCGCACGATGTCCAGCGGCGCCTACGACACCGGGCCTGCCGGCTCGCCGATGGGCAAGCCGGTCCTGGTGCGCATCCACGCCGAGGGCGTCGTCGGCTACGGACAGGTGCGGCCGACCGCGCCCGGGCACTTCGTGCCGGACACCGTGCACAGCGTGGTGGCCGCCATCCGGGACATCTACGGGCCGTACATGATCGGCAAGGACGTCTTCGACATCGACCAGATCTGGACCGACTTCGACCTCGTCCTGCCGTTCAACTCCAACGCCCGCGCCGCCGTCGACTTCGCCCTGCACGACGCGATGGGCAAGGCCGTGGGACTGCCGGTGCACAAGCTGATCGGCGGCCTGTGCCAATCCCGCATCCCGCTGGAGTGGTCGATCAGCCTCGGCGACGTGGAGACGATCGTGGCGCACGCCCGCCGCGCGGTCGAGGAGTTCGGCATCCGCGTGCTGTGCCTGAAGGCGGGTGCGCACGGCGGGTGGCGGGAGGACGTGCGGAATTTCGCCGCGGTCCGCGAGGCCGTCGGGCCGGACGTGGTGATCGGCGTCGATCCGAACACCGGGTGGCTGGTCAGCGAGACGATCCAGGCGATGGCCGCACTGGCCGAGTACGACCTGGGGTACGTCGAGCAACCCGTGGGCCGCCGCGACATCCCTGGCCTGGCCCGGGTGCGGGCGGCCGCCAACGGCGTGCCCGTGATGGCCGACGAGAGCCTGTTCACGCTCGCCGACGCCTACGAACTGGCCCGCACCGACGCCGTCGACGTGCTGTGCGTCAAGCTCTACAAGACCGGTGGCATCCACCAGGCCAAGCGGATCGCGGCCGTCGCGGAAGCCGGGAACATGCGCGTCAACATCGGCGGGCTGGCCGTGCAGTCCCAGTTGGAGGCCGCCGCGGGCGCGCACTTCTGCGCCAGCGTCCCGGTCCGCCAGGTGATGCCCGGCGCGGAGTTCATCTTCGGGCTCGGCGTCGCCGGTCCCGACCCGCTCGTCGGGGACAGCGGGTTCCGCATCGCCGACGGCCACGTGGACGTGCCGACCGGACCGGGCCTGGGTGTCGAGATCGACGAGGACGCCGTCGCAGCCCGGACGTTGTCCAGCCAGACCGTGCTGCCGTGATGAGTGGAGTGGCCATGGAGGAGTGGGACTGCATCGTCGTCGGAGCCGGTTCGGCCGGCGCCGCGCTCGCCGGCCGGCTGAGCGAACACCCGGACCTGCGGGTCCTGGTGCTGGAGGCCGGGCCGAACTGGGCGGCGGTGGACTGCCCGCCCACCCTGCGCAACCCGACGAACATGTACAAGTGGGACATCACGACGCAGGGTGTCGTCCCGCTCGACTACCAGTGGCAGCACCAGACCGCCCTGCGTACGGCGGGCAGGCGACCCGCGCCCTACATGCGCGGCCGCGGTCTGGGCGGCAGCTCCTCGGTGAACGGCTGCTACGCGATCCGGCCGCCGGTGCAGGAGTTCGACGACTGGCTCGCCGCAGGCGCCACCGGCTGGGGACCCGCGGACGTGATGCCGTACTTCGCCCGGCTGGAACACGACGCCGACTTCGGCGAACAGCCCTACCACGGCCAGGACGGGCCCACGCCGATCACCCGCGTGCCGCAGGACGACTGGGGCACCATCGACCGCGGCCTGCGCGACTCGGCGTTCGCGCTGGGCCACGAGTGGTGGGCCGACCACAACGAACCCGGCATGCTCGGCGTGTCGCTCACCGCGTCCAACATCGAGAACGGGCTGCGCGTCACCACGAACGACTCCTACCTGGAACCGGCCCGCAAGCGGGACAACCTGACGATCATCGGCGACGCCCGCGTCGACACGGTGCTGTTCGCCGGGGACACGGCGGTCGGCGTGTCGGCCACCGTGGACGGTGCGGCGCGCGAGTTCCGGGCCGGCGAGGTGATCCTGGCCGCGGGCGCGCTGCTCACCCCCGCGATCCTGCAGCGCTCCGGCGTCGGGCCCGCGGACCTGCTGCGATCACTGGACATCCCGGTGCGCGTCGACCTGCCGGTGGGCGTCGGGCTGCAGGACCACGCCGGTTTCGAACTGCTGCTGCGGGTGCCCGACGGGCAGGCCGCGCGCAGCGGGCGGCGGCGCGGCAACTGCACGATCCGCATGACGTCCGGCCTGCCCGACACCGGCTTCGGTGACCTGCTGATCACCGACGTCAACGTCGCACCGGACGGCGAGTTGGGCGGCCTGCTGTGCAAGCTGGCCCAGTGCCACTCCCGGGGCGGTGTCGCGATCACGACGCCGGACCCGGCCGTCGAACCGGCCGTCGACTTCAACCTGCTCGGCGACCCGAGGGACGCGACGCTGGCCCGGTTCCTCGTCCGGCACGCGTTCGACCTGGTGCGCGCCGGCGGCTACCCGGCGGACACGGCGTTCATCGACGCCGACCACCGGCCGGTCGACCTCACCATGTCCGACCCGGAGCTGGACGCGTGGGCGCGGTCGATCGTGCGGGACACGGCGCACGCGGCCAGCGGCTGCGGCATCGGAGCCGTCGTCGACCCGGAATGCCGGGTGCGCGGCGTCGCCGGCCTGCGCATCGCCGACACGTCCGTGATGCCGACCGTCACCCGGGCGAACACCCACCTGCCGGCGATCATGATCGGCGAACGGGTCGCGGACTTCGTACTGCGGGGGAGGACCGCGTGAAGGACTACACGAACCAGTACGTCAACGGCGTGTGGGCACGCGGCTCCGGCGCCGAGTTCGAGTCGGTCGACCCGTACTCCGGCCGGCCGTGGGTCACGCTGACCTCGGCGACCCGGGCGGACGTGGCGGCGGCGATCGGCGCCGCCGAGGCCGCGGCGCAGGAGTGGGGCCGCACCCCCGGGGTGGAGCGCGGCCGGCTGCTGGACCGGTTGGCCGACGCGTTGCGGGACAACGTGGACGCGCTCGCCGAGATCGAGACCCGGGACAGCGGCAAGGTGTACCGGGAGAACAAGGCGCAGATCGCGTTCGCCGCGCGCAACTACCACTTCCACGCCGGCAACGCGGACAAGCTGACCGGCGAGTCCAAGCCGCTGGACAGCGACGACATGGTCGACTTCACCACCCGCGAGCCGATCGGCGTCACGGCGCTGATCACGGCGTGCAACTCGCCGCTGAGCCAGTTGGCCAACAAACTCGCGCCCGCGCTGGCCGCCGGCAACACGGCCGTGGTGAAGCCGTCCGAGCACGCGTCGACCAGCACGCTGGAGTTCGCCCGGCTGGTCGAGGAGGTCGGCTTCCCGGCCGGTGTGGTCAACATCGTCACCGGGGCCGGCGAGACCGGCGACGCGCTGACGTCCGACCCGCGCGTCGGCAAGATCAGCTTCACCGGCGGCGTCGGCACGGCCCGGCGGGTCGCGGCGAACGCGGCGGCCAACCTGGTGCCGTGCGTCTTCGAACTGGGCGGCAAGTCGGCCAACATCATCTTCGACGACGCCCGCCTGGACCGGGCGATCGTCGGCGCGGTGGCCGGCATCTTCGCGGCAGGCGGCCAGACGTGCATCGCGGGTTCGCGGCTGTTGGTGCACGAGCGCGTCCACGACCAGGTGGTCGACGCGCTGGCCGCGCGGGCGGCCGCGATCCGGCTCGGCGACCCGATGGACCCGGCCACCGAGATGGGCCCGATCGCGCACCGCGCCCAGTACGACTCGGTGCTCGCCCGCATCGACGAGGCCGTGGCCGACGGCGCCCGGATGGTGGCCGGCGGCCCGGTCGAACCGTCGGACGCGCTGTTCGTGCGACCGACGGTGTTCGCCGACGTTGAGCCCGGGATGCGGTTGGCGCGGCACGAGGTGTTCGGCCCGGTGCTGGCGATCATGCGGTTCCGCGACGACGATGAGGCCGTGCGGTTGGCCAACGGCACGGACTACGGCCTGGCGTCGGGCATCTGGACCACCGACATCACCAGGGCGCACCGCGTCGCCAAGCGTCTGGCCGCCGGCACGGTGTGGGTCAACACGTACCGGACCAGTGCCGCGCAGGCACCGTTCGGCGGCGTGAAGCAGAGCGGCTACGGCCGCGAGCGCGGCACGGACGCGCTGTGGGAGTACACGCGCACCAAGAACACGATGATCGACCTGTCGGAGTCCACCCGGGACCCGTTCCGGCTGGGCACCTGACAGGCCCGGCGGGTGGCCCGTCAGGCGTGCGGCGCGTCCTTGAGGAACGCGGTCGCCCAGGCGATCGCGGCGGTGGCCGCGTGGGTGCGCAGCGTGGCGGCACAGGCCTCGCCCTCGTCGCGCGGCACGTCGGCCGCGCGGGCGATCACCACGGCGAACGTGGCCGGCGCTACGACGCCGTCGTCGTCCGGATGAACGCGAGCGCCTGCGGCCAGGCGATGTCCGACGCCAGCTTGTTGACCGGGTCGGCCTGCCGGGCCTTGGCACTGAAGCCGTGCTCGGCGCCCGGGTACACGTGCACCAGGCTGGGTGCCTCGCGGGACAGCAGCGCTGCCTGCAGGCGCTCGAAGCTCTCCCGCGGCACCAGGTGGTCGGCGCCCGGGTACAGCATCATCACCGGTGCCGCGACCCGCGCGGTGGCCGCCACGGCATCCACGGTGTGGTTGGGCGCCGGCGTGCCGGGCACCGTCGGGTGGTAGGCGACCACGTTGGCCAGCCGGTCGTCCCGGCCGCCCAGCAGCAGCGCGAACCGCCCACCCATGCACCAGCCGATCGTGCCCACCCGCGTACAGCCCAGCTCGCCGAACAGGTGGTCGGTCAGCCGACCCATCTCGGCCAGGCACGTCTCGTCGTCCAGTTCGGACATCCACCCGCTGAGCACGTCGTACGGGGTCTCGTCACCGCTGGGCCTGCCGTGCCACGGGTCCCACGTCAGCGCCGTCACGCCTGCGGCCGCGATCCCGTCGGCGAACTCCCGGACCTGGCCGCTGATCCCGGTGATCATCGGCAGCAGCAGCATGCCGCCCGTGGCGCCGCCCACCGGCCGCGCCAGGTACGCGCCGAGGTCACCGACCGTGATCATGGAACTCTCGATGTCCGCCACGGGACCCAGCGTAGGCCAGCTACCGGCGGGGCCCGAAGCGCATCCGGAAGTCCCGGGCCGCGACGCTGACCAGCGGTGTGCCGCGCAGCCACGCCAGCGGGCCCTCCGGGTCGACCGTCCACGTCGCCCGCGCCAGCCGGACCCCGCCGCGGGCAATGATCGGTGTCTGGACGCCGCGGCCGTCGAGTGCCTGGAACGTCGTACCCCGGAGCGGGAACGGCGGCCGGACGGTGATCGGCCCGCGGGCGGCGAACGTCGCGTCCGCGATCCGACCCTCCGCCGTCGCCGCCGAACCGTCGAACACCGAACCGTCGAACACCGAACCGCCGGTGAACCGGAACTTCGCGATCTCCTTGGGAATGCTCCACATCGCGCGGGCGCCGGCCCGCGACGGCTCGCTGTCCACCCAGATGTGCGTGATCGACACGCCCAGCCGACGGCCGCGCCGCACCAGCACGGCCGCGAGCAGTTCCCGGTAGGCCAGCACGCCGTCG
>DASZXM010000846.1:0-2835 GCA_035546415.1 Pseudonocardiaceae bacterium | reverse complement strand
CCCTCGGCCGACCACCGGCTCCCACCCCGCCGGCGACACCAGCGGCGCCCACCCCGCCGACCACGCGGTAGGCGCAGCAGAGGCACCAGGCCGACAGGCACAGACAGCCGACAGGCGCGGGCCGCCGACAGGCGCGGGCCGGGTTGGTGGTGTCCGGACGTCGGGCCAGGCGAGCGGCCGGGCGAGCGGGCCAGGCCAGCGGCGCTGGCGAGCGCGCCGGGCGAGCGGGCCGGGTTGGTGGCGCCCGGGCGTCGGGCCAGGCCAGCGGCCTGGCGAGCGGCGGTGGCGAGCGCGCCGAGCCTGGCGCTGGACTGTGGTGCGGGACTGGCCGTCCCCGGCCGCCCACACTCTCCCCACCCGCTAGTCAACCTTGACTACCGCCTGCCAGGCCGACAGGCAGACGACCCAGACGAACGGCCGACAGGCAGGCGGCCCACAGGCAGCGGCCCACAGGCAGCGGCCCACACAGGCGGCCGACAGGCGCGGACGCCGGTTGGTGATGTCCCGCCTTCGGGCCGAGCCGGCGTAGACGCTGGATTGGTGGTGCCAGGCTCCGGGCCGACCGGCGGCGCCGGTGAACACGCGGGCTGGCGGCAAGTGGGCCGTGGTGCCGGGCCTAGCCGCGCCGGTCGCCCCGACCTCCCGCCCCACTAGTCAAACTTGACTACCGCCCACCGCGCCGCCATGCTGTGCACCAGTAGTCAAACTTGACTAGATCGGGGGTATCCGTGATCGAGGCACGCGGGCTGGCCCGCACCTTCGCCGTGCGCGGGCGGTCGGTGACCGCCGTCGCAGGCGTCGACATCGACGTCCGGGCCGGCGAGGTAGTGGGCTTTCTCGGCCCGAACGGCGCCGGCAAGACGACGACCCTGCGCATGCTGGCCACGTTGCTCCGTCCGACGGCCGGCGAGGCCACCGTCGCCGGGCACGACCTGCGCACCGACCCGGCCGGTGTGCGCCGCAACATCGGCTATGTCGGCCAGGGGCACGGCGGTGGCGCTGACCAGCGCGTTCGTGACGAACTACTCCTCCAGGCGCAGCTCTACGGCGTGGCCCGGCCCCGGGAGCGGGTGGCCGGCCTGCTCGCCGAGTTCGACCTCACCGACGTCGCCGACCGGATGGTCGCCACGCTGTCCGGCGGGCAGCAGCGCAGGCTGGACGTGCTGTTCGGCATCGTGCACGAACCCCGGCTGGTCTTCCTGGACGAACCGTCCACCGGGTTGGACCCGCAGAGCCGCGGCAACCTGTGGCAGCACGTGCGCTCCCTACGTGACGAGCGCGGCGCCACCGTCTTCCTGACCACGCACTACCTCGACGAGGCCGACGCGCTGTGCGACCGGATCATGGTCATCGACCGCGGCAGGATCGTGGCCACCGGCACGCAGGACGAACTGCGTAGCCGGGTGGCCGGCGACCTGGTCACGCTGTGCGTCTCCGACCCCGGCCACACCGCCGCCCTGGCCGCGAAGCTCCCCGGTGCCACCGAGCCGGACATCACCGGCGACTCCGTGGCGTTCCGTGTCCCGCGCGGCGACACCGCCGTGCCCGTCCTGTTGCGCGAGTTGAACGGGATCACCGTGACATCCATCCAGACCCACCGGCCGACGCTGGACGACGTGTTCCTCACGCTCACCGGCCGCAGCCTGCGGGAGGGGGACGCGTGACGCGGGACATCGGCCTGGTGTTCGTCCGGTCGGTCCGGCCGACGCTGCGCAACCCGGTGGTGATCGTCATCGGCCTGAGCCAGCCACTGCTCTACCTGTTGCTGTTCGGTCCACTACTCGGCGGAATCGGGCAGCGGCCGTCCGGGCAGGGATCGTCGTGGCAGTGGTTCGTGCCGGGGATCATGGTGCAGATGGCGCTGTTCGGCACCGCGTACGCGGGGTTCGCGCTGATCCCGGAGATCCGGTCCGGCGCGCTGGAACGGCTACGGGTCACGCCGGTCAGCCGGACCGCGCTGCTGCTCGGCCGGGTGCTGCGGGACGTGGTGCTGCTGGTGGTGCAGTGCACGTTGATCGCCGTCGTGTCGCTGCTGCTCGGGTTCCGGACCGCGCCCGGCCCGCTGCTCGGGGCGCTGGCCCTGATCGCCGTGGTCGGCGTGGCCGTCGGTTCGGCGTCGTACGCGCTGGCGTTGATCCTGAAGCAGGAGTACGCGTTCGCACCCGCGCTCACGTCGACCGTCATTCCGGTGATGCTGCTGTCCGGCGTGTTGCTGCCGATGACGCTGGCCCCGGCGTGGCTGCACGACATCGCGCTGGTGAACCCGTTGTCGCACGTGGTGGACGCGGAGCGCGCGATCATCGCCGGGCAGTGGGGCCTGACGGCCGTGTGGCTGGGTCCGCTGCTCGCCGTCGTCCTCGCCGTGGCCGGTGCCGCGTGGGGCGCCCGGACGTTCCGGCGACAGCAGGCCTAGCGGCGGCTGGCCAGGACCGCGTCGTACAGCGCCTTCCGGCCGACGCCCGCCTCCTCGGCCACGTCGGCGACGGCGTCCTTCAGCCGCTGTCCGTCCGCGACCAGCGCCTCGACCTGCCCGGTCAGGTCCGTGACCTCGACCGTCCGCGGTGTCGCGCCGGCCAGCACGACGGTGACCTCGCCGCGCACGCCCTCCTCGGCCCACGCGGCGAGTTCGGCGAGGCCACCGCGCCGCACCTCTTCGTACTGTTTGGTCAGCTCGCGGCACACGGCGGCCCGCCGGTCGGCGCCGAGCACGTCGGCGGCGTCGGCCAGCGTGGCGGCCAGTCGGTGCGGCGACTCGAAGAACACGCAGGTCCGCTGCTCACCGGCGAGTTCGGCCAGCCACCGGCGCCGTTCGCCCGGTTTGCGCGGGGCGAAACC
>DASZXM010000845.1:0-11760 GCA_035546415.1 Pseudonocardiaceae bacterium | reverse complement strand
CTGGATCCTCACGAAGGGCAAGCTGCCGGCCGCGACATGGATCGAGGTGGTGTCCACGGCGCACCGGCTGGGCATCCGGTCGTCCAGCACGATGATGTACGGGCACGTGGACCACCCGGGGCACTGGCTGGCGCACTTGCGGACGTTGGCGCGCGTGCAGGAGGACACCGGCGGCTTCACGGAGTTCGTCGGGCTGCCGTTCGTGCACCGCAACGCTCCGATCTACCTGGCAGGCGTGGCCCGCTCCGGTCCGACGCGCCGGGACAACCGCGCGGTGCACGCCCTGGCTCGGCTGGGCCTGCACGGCCGCATCGACAACATCCAGTGCTCCTGGGTGAAGCTGGGCGACGAACAGACGGCCGAACTGCTGCGCGGCGGTGCCAACGACATCGGCGGCACGCTGATGGAGGAGACGATCAGCCGGATGGCCGGCTCGGAACACGGCTCGTCGCGCACTGTCGACGAGCTGTCGGCGCTGGCGATGCTGGCCGGTCGCCCGGCCCGCCAACGCACGACGACGTACCAGCCGGCCTGACGGGCCTCCGCTGGCTGCCGCGGAGCGTGTGCGGCAGGTGGCGATCCGGCGACAGCTGGCCGCGCGCGGCCGCGGGGTTCGGTCGGGTGGGCGGGGATCGTGGTCCGTCTGGCGGATGGTGGCGCGGCCGCGGGCTTCGGACGGTGGGCTGGGATCGCGGTCCGCCCGGCGGGATGGCGGCGCGGCCGCGGCCGGCCAGCGGTGCTGGATAGGCGGTGCCGGCCGGGCGATGCTGGCCGGGCGGTGCCGGATGGGCGGTGCCGGCGTCCCGGACGGCGACGTGAATTCGTGGGACCCGACTGTCGCCGCCGGCCCGATCGGCGGTGCCGGAGTGGGTGCGGCCTGCCTGGGCTGCGGCTTTCCGACGGTGACCGCCCGGAGCGGCGGATGCTCTCATATCGCCCATCCCGTTGCGCGAACCGGGGGTCCCTTGGCGGTCGCCTTGACACAATCGGTAGTTTTTCCGGGGTTGGAGTTCGTGCCACTTCCCCCGGTCGGGGGCTCGTACGTTCCCAGGAGGCGCGTTCATGCGCGGGCGAGTAGCGCGGCTGGCTCCCGTGGTCTCCCGTGGCCGCACCGTGGCCGCAGCGGTCCTTGTCCTGGCCGCCATCCAGGTCGTCCTCGGTTCCGGTACCGCTGACGCGGCCACCGGTGACGCCACCGTGGTGGTGCGGGACAGCATGGACGTCGGCCTGGCCGGTGTCGTCGGTGTGGTGGCCGTGCTGGTCGGTGCGGCCGGAATGGTGTTCGGGCTGACGCGCCGGCACCGGCAGTCGTTGGCCCGGCGGGCCGCTGAACAGGCGAGCGGCGTCAAAACGCCCTGATCGTGGCCCAGTTGGCGCGGGTTCGCGTTGCGGCTGGTCGGAGCGGTGGCTAGCGTCCGCGTGTGCCGGACAGTGCCGCCCAGCCGGGCAAAGAGTCCCTGATCGCCCGTTTGCGCACGAAGTACCACTGGCTCGATCACCTGATGCGGGCGAACGAGTCGTTCGGTGCGCACTACGGCAACCACTACGCCGCCGCGATCACCTATTTCAGTGTTCTGTCGCTGATCCCGATCCTGATGGTCGCGTTCGCGATCGCCGGCATCGTGCTGGCCAACAACGCCCACCTGTTGGGTGAACTCCAGATCGGTATCACGAAGTCGGCGCCCGGGGCGCTCGGTGACACGCTCAAGCAGGCCGTCGACGCCGCGATCTCGGCCCGCGGGACCGTCGGCATCGTCGGGCTGCTGATCGCGCTCTACTCGGGCATCGGGTGGATGAGCAACCTGCGCGACGCCCTGACCGCCCAGTGGGGCCAGGAGCGCGGCGACCTGCCGCTGCTGCGCACGATGCTGTACGACCTGCTGTCGCTGATCGGGCTGGGCATCGCGCTGATCGTGTCGTTCGCGATCACGATCGCCGGGTCGGGCGTCGGTCAGCTGCTGCTGCGCCTGGTCGGGTGGGACCGGTACGGGTGGGCCCAGGCGCTGCTGGTGGTGCTGAGCATCGTGCTGTCGCTGGTGGCGAACTGGCTGGTGTTCCTGTGGGTCATCGCGCGGCTGCCCCGCGAGCGGGTGGGCCTGCGCAGCGCGCTGCGGGGCGCCCTGTTCGCGGCCGTCGGGTTCGAGATCCTCAAACAGTTGGCGACCGTGCTGTTGAAGTCGGCCACGTCGTCACCGACCGGCGCCGTGTTCGGGTCGATCATCGGGCTGCTGGTGTTCGCCAACCTGGTGTCCCGGTTCCTGCTGCTGGCCACGGCGTGGACCGCTACGGCTCGGGAGAACCTCAAGCCGGCTCCGGTCGCCGCGCCGCCGCCCGCCGTGATTCGCCCACTCGTGCGGCCACGGCAGGGCGTCGGACCCGCCGGCGCGGCCGGTCTGCTGGCCGTGGGCACGCTGACCGGGCTGTTGTGGAGGCGCCGTCGTTGACAGGTTAGTAAGCACCCACCACCATAGTTGGTGAGCACTCACTCACCAACTATGGGAGGTCCCGTATGCGTCTGACCGTCTGTGGAGCGACCGGTGGCACCGGTCGGGAAGTCGTCCGACAGGCCATCGCGGCCGGCCATGAGGTCATGGCCGTGGTCCGTGACCCGAGCCGACTGGCCAGCAGTGGCGCCACCGTCGTCACGGCCGACGTGTTCGACCCGGTCGCGCTGGAACCGGCGATCAAGGGCAGCGATGCCGTGATCTCGGCGCTCGGGCCGCGCCGAGGGGCGCCGCCCACCGTCTGTTCGGCCGGGATTGTGAGCATTATCACAGCGATGCGGGCTACCGACGTGACCCGGCTGGTCGCGGTCAGTGCGGCACCGGTGGCCGAGCACGACCCGGGCGACCGGCTGCTCTACCGGCTCTTGGTGCGGCCGGTCATCCGGCGGATCCTCGCCGCCGGGTTCGCCGACATGGCGGTCATGGAGCGCGCGGTGATCGACAGCGGCCTGAACTGGACCATCGCCCGGCCGCCCCGGCTGACCAACCGCCCACACACCGGCACGTTCCGTGTCGGCCACGGCAAGAACGTCCCCGGTGGCGTCACGATCGGCCGCGCCGACCTGGCCGACGCCCTGCTGCGCAGCCTCACCGACGACGGAGCGTCCCGCTCGACCCTCGGAGTCGCCTACTGACTCCGGCAGCCGTCCGAACGCCCCGACGCCTACGTGGGCCACTCCGGCCCGGTCGGCCACTCCGGAGCCGACGGCGTGGTGCTCGGGCGCGATGCCGGGCGGGGCGTCGTGGGCGTCGACGGCCGGGGTGCCCTGGGCATCGGCTGGGCAGGCCGGACGGTGCCCTGGGCCGGTGTCGGCGGCCTCGGTCGCGTCACGGCCGCCGGCAGCGACTGGGTGATCGCGTCGGCGTCGTCCGGGACCGGTTTCGGCTTCGGCCTGGCCCTCGCGGCCAGGTCGGGTGGCACCGCGACCCGCACCGTCTCCGCCGACGCGACCCGCGCCGCTGCCGCCGCCCTGGCCTTGCGGGCCTTCTGCCGACGCAGGTACAGGAGCCCGATCAGCACCAGCGCGATCGCGGCCAGGATGGTCAGGGGGAGACCCACGTTGCCGAACGTGGTCATCGACGTCGTCGGCACCGCGGACACCTGGGCGTTGCCAGTCGGCGTCGCCGTTGCTTGCTTGACCACGTTGTTCGCCGTGGTCGCCCCACCGGCAGCCAGCGGCGAAACGATGTAGCCGACCGGTGCGGCGTGCGCGCTCTCCAACGCGAACCCGTAGTTCATCAGTTCCCTCGCGTTCTGCCACCGACCGACGATGTGGTTGGTACCCCGGGTCATGACCACGGCGATGTGGTGACCGTCGCGCGCGGCGGCGTTGGCGTACGTCTGCTGGGCGTCAGTGGTGTACCCGACTTTGCCGCCCATGTCCCCAGGAAAGGTCCGGAGGAGGAGGTTGTCGTTGTTGACCTTGTATCCCGGTTTGTTGCCGTAGCCGGGAAAGGGCATCTGCACTGTGTGCATCGCATTCGCCAGCAGTGGCGTTGCCATGTCCACCTTGAAGAAGATGGACAGATCGTATGCGGAGGACGTCATGCCCGGTGCGTCGAGGCCCGAAGGACTGGCCGCGCGGGTGTCCGTGGCGCCGAGTTCATGGGCCAACGCGTTCATCTGGTCGACCGCCGCCTGCATGCCGCCCAGTTGCATGGCCAGGGCGTGCGCGCAGTCGTTGCCGGACGCCATGAGCAGCGCCTTGACGAGCATGCCGACCGTGTAGTGGCCGCCCGGCCCGACACCTACCCGGGTGCCCGGCTGGTTCGCGTCCGCCTGCGTGCCGGTCACCGGCTTGTTCGGGTTCAGGTGCCGTGCCACGACCTGCGACAGCAGCAGCTTGATCAGCGACGCGGGGCGTTCCCTGGCGTGGGGGTCCTTCGCTGCCAGGACCGCGCCGGTGTCCAGGTCGGTGATCATCCACGACTGGAAGCCGAGGTCCTTGGGCAGCGGTGGCGCGCCCGTCGGCAGGATGAAGCCGCACTGGCCCATCCGCGGGCCGCCGGCGGCCGTCGCGGGCTCCGGCAGCGGTGTGGGCGACAGTTGGCCGGGCGCGAGCACCTCCGACGAGTCCACGGCCGGTGGCGGTGCCGCCTGGCCCGGACAGCCGGCCGCCACGGCGACTGTCGGTGTGCCGACCAGTCCGGCCACCGCCAACAGGGCCGTGATCAGCAGCAATCTGGCTGATGTCCGGGCGACCGCGGGCTTGCTGGCGGGAGGGCGCACGTAGGCAGGCTAGCCACATACGACCGGTCACCGACACCGGACACAGTTCACGGTTGGCGTACGTCCCCGCGTTGCGGCTGACAGGTCGCAGGTCACACTTGGCCGCACCTGCACGGAGGCCGTCGACACGCTCCGCCCATACTGCCCAGGTGAGGCTATCTCGGGCGGTTTCGTGGTTCCTGCTCGTGTTCGGCGTGTGGTCGTGGGTGATCTGGCCGGTGTTCCTGCGCAACATCGCCGCCGACCCGCGCTCCTTCCACGACGGCTCACCGCAGGCGTTCTTCCTGGTACACCTCGTCCTGACGATCGTGTCGCTGGCGTTCGGCACGGCGATCGGCATCATCGGCCTGCGGGGTGTGCTCGCGGCCCGGCGGACGGTGGAGGCATCCCGGTGACGGTCCTGCTCGACGTCCTGCTGTTCTTCCACCTGCTCGGCATGGCCACGTTGGTCAGCGCGTTCTTCCTGCAGCGCAGGCGCGCGGCGGGCGACGGGCTGACCAAGGCGTGGCTGCACGGCAGCGCGCTGCAGGCGGTGACCGGCCTGGCCATGGTCGGCGTGATCGACGGGGCCCACATCCACGGCGGCCTCGGCACGTCCGGGCACATCAAGATCGGCGTGAAGCTGCTGGTCCTGATCGTGATCGGCGTGCTGGCCCTGATCGGGATGAACCGGCCGGCGAAGGCGGCCAGGCTGTCCGACGCGATGGGCGTGCTCACCGTGGTCAACGTCGCCATCGCGGTCTTCTGGTCCGCCTGAACCACCCGATCGTGTCATGTTGTACAAGACGTACAACTGGCACATTGGACCCATGGACGTCGCATTCCCACCCGAAGGCCGCCAGGTGGAGGTCTCGGTGTCGCACGCCCGGGCCCACCTGCCCGAGTTGCTGGACGAGATCCGCGACGGCCGCACCGTCTACCTGACGCGCTACGGCAGGCGGCTCGCCGCGCTGGTCGCGGCCGACCTGGGCGAGTACCTGGAGCGGGCCGAGGACGACTACTGGAGCGCCCGTGCCCGGGACGCGCTCGACTCCGACGGCCCGTCGGTGCCGTGGGAGCAGGTGGTGGCCGAGTTGGAGAACGGGTGAGCCTGTTCCGGGTGGAACTCCGGCCGGGGGCCCGCACGGCCCTGCTCGGCCTGGACAAGCCGGCCCGCCGCCGGATCCAGCGGGCGATCGACGAGTTGGCGGACAGCCCGCGGCCGGCCGGGGCGGTACCCCTGAGCGAGCCGGAGGTGTTCCGGATCAAGGTCGGTGAGCACCGGATCGTGTACAAAGCCGGCCCGCTGCGCGTGACGATCCTGGTCATCGCGGAAGGCCCGAAGACCGCGGGCGAGTGACGGCCGCGCAACACCGCAACACGGGCGGCGCGGCGGACGCTGGGACGTGTGGGCGCGTACGGGTTAGTCGGCCGGGATCTCGTAGACCAGTTCGCAGCGGGTGCCGGCCAGGATCATGTCGTTGACCTCAACCGGTCGGCCGACCCGGTCGAACGCGATGCGCGTGACACACAGGATCGGTGCGCCACTGGCCAAACCCAGGCTGGCGGCCTCGTCCGGGCGGGCCGGTCGGGCCGACACGTACTCGACGAAGCGGCCCGGCTGGTAGTCCGCGTCGATCTTCGCCGGGAGGCGGGACGTCGCCAGTTGGACCGGTTCGCCGTCGGCGTGCGTGACCCGTTCGCGGACGAACACCTCCTCGCCTGGTTCCAGGCCGAGGGTGCCGGCGCTGTACGAATCGGCCGGTTCGGTCCTGGTCCGGACCGTGACACCGCCGGCCGACCCGCACGACCGGTCCAACCGCACCACCGCCTGGTGGTCCCGCACGAAAGCGCCCGCTCCGGGGCGGGTCACGATGAGGCCTTCGCCGCGTAGCACGTCGAACGCGTTCTGCACGGTTTGCCGTGCCACGCCGTACTTCCGCATCAGCGTGCGGCCGCTGGGCAGGCGGTGGCCGGGCAAATAGTCACCACAATGGATCGCAACGCGCAGGTCGTTGGCGATCCGCTGGTTCATCGGCTCGGTCGGCACGCTGCCCAGTCTGCCGACTTTCCGGGTGCGTTCGCGGGGCGTCTCACAGGTTGCGCACGAGTTCACTCGCCTGACGTAGGCACGTCGTCAGAAGCGCTTGAACAACAACGCCCGTTTCACTTCCTGGATGGCCTTCGTCACCTGGATGCCGCGCGGGCACGCGTCCGTACAGTTGAACGTGGTACGGCAGCGCCACACGCCCTCGACGTCGTTGAGGATGTCCAGCCGCTCCTCGGCCCCGTCGTCGCGTGAGTCGAAGATGAACCGGTGCGCGTTGACGATCGCCGCGGGCCCGAAGTACGTGCCCTCGGCCCAGTACACCGGGCACGACGTGGTGCAGCAGGCGCACAGGATGCACTTGGTCGTGTCGTCGAAGCGGGCCCGTTCCGCCTGGGACTGGATGCGTTCCTTGCTCGGCTCGTTGCCGTACGCGATGAGGTACGGCTTGACCGACCGGTAGGCCTCGAAGAACGGCTCCATGTCGACGATCAGGTCCTTGAGCACCGGCAGGCCCTTGATCGGTTCGATCGTCACCGTCGTCGGCTTACCCTTGCCGGCCAGCAGGTCCTTCACCAGCACCTTGCAGCCCAACCGGTTGACACCGTTGATCCGCATCGCGTCCGACCCGCACACGCCGTGCGCGCACGAGCGGCGGAAACTCAGCGTGCCGTCGATGTACCACTTGATGTAGTGCAGCAGGTTCAACACGCGGTCCGTCGGCAGTGCCGGGACGTCGAACTCCTGCCATTCCGGCTCGGGGCTGACCTCCGGGTTGTACCGGTGGATCCGCACCGTGATCAGCAGCGCGCCGTCCGGTGCCGGCGGCTGGTCGCCGCGGGAGCCCGCGGTGGGTTCGGCGATCGCGGTCATCGGGTACGCCCCATCCGAAAACGAGAAACTGTCGACACCATCAGTACTTCCGCTCCATCGGCTCGTACCGCGTCCGCACCACCGGCTTGTAGTCCAGCCGGATGTCGGCGCCCAGGCCGTCACCCTGCTTGTAGGCCATGGTGTGCCGCATGAAGTTCACGTCGTCGCGGTTCGGGTAGTCCTCGCGGGCGTGTCCGCCGCGGGACTCCTTCCTGGCCAGCGCGCCCTGCACGAGGATTTCCGCCAGTTCCAGCAGGAAGCCGAGCTCGACGGCCTCCAGCAGGTCGGTGTTGAACCGCTTTCCCTTGTCGTGCACGGAGATGTGTGCGTACCGTTCCTTCAGCGCCTGCACGTCGTGCAAGGCCTGCTTGAGCGTCTCCTCGGTCCGGTACACCGACGCGTTGGCGTCCATCGTGGCCTGCAGTTCGGTGCGGATCGTGGCGACGCGCTCGGAGCCGTGCTCGGACAGCAGTGCCGACAGTTGGTTCTCCACCAGCGTCGTCGGTTCGTCCGGCAGTTCGACGAAGTCGTGCGTCACGGCGTACTCGGCGGCGGCGATGCCCGCACGGCGGCCGAACACGTTGATGTCCAGCAGCGAGTTCGTGCCCAACCGGTTGGACCCGTGCACGGACACGCACGCGCACTCACCGGCCGCGTACAACCCGGGCAGCACGTTCTCGTTGTCCCGCAACACTTCCCCGTGGATGTTCGTGGGGATGCCACCCATCACGTAGTGGCACGTCGGGAACACCGGCACCGGCTCCTTCACCGGGTCGACACCCAGGTACGTTCGGGAGAACTCGGTGATGTCGGGCAGCTTGGCCTCCAGGACCTCCTCGCCCAGGTGTGTCACGTCGAGCAGCACGTAGTCCTTGTTCGGCCCGGCACCGCGGCCCTCGCGCACTTCCAGCACCATCGACCGGGCCACGATGTCGCGCGGCGCGAGGTCCTTGATGGTCGGGGCGTAGCGCTCCATGAAGCGCTCGCCGTCGGCGTTGCGCAGGATGCCGCCCTCGCCGCGGACCGCCTCGGAGATGAGGATGCCCAGGCCGGCCAGGCCGGTCGGGTGGAACTGGAAGAACTCCATGTCCTCCAGTGGCAGGCCCTTGCGGAAGATGATGCCCAGGCCGTCACCGGTGAGGGTGTGCGCGTTGGACGTCGTCTTGAAGATCTTGCCGGCACCGCCGGTGGCGAAGATGATGGCCTTGGCCTGGAACACGTGGATCTCGCCGGTGGCCAGTTCGTAGGCCACGACACCGCTGGCCACCGGGCCGTTGTCGGTCTCGGTGAGCAGCACGTCCAGCGCGTAGTACTCGTTGAAGAACTCGATGCCGTGCTTGACGCAGTTCTGGTAGAGCGTCTGCAGGATCATGTGGCCGGTGCGGTCGGCCGCGTAGCAGGCCCGCCGGACGGCGGCTTCGCCGTGCTTGCGGGTGTGCCCGCCGAACCGGCGCTGGTCGATCCTGCCTTCCGGGGTCCGGTTGAAGGGCAGGCCCATCTTCTCCAGGTCGAGTACGGCGTCGATGGCCTCGCGGCACATGATCTCCGCGGCGTCCTGGTCGACGAGGTAGTCACCGCCCTTGACGGTGTCGAAGGTGTGCCATTCCCAGTTGTCCTCCTCGACGTTGGCCAGCGCGGCGCACATGCCGCCCTGGGCCGCGCCGGTGTGCGACCGGGTCGGGTACAGCTTGGTCAGCACGGCCGTGCGGGCCCGGGGGCCCGCCTCGATGGCGGCCCGCATCCCGGCGCCGCCCGCGCCGACGATGACGACGTCGTACTTGTGGAACTGCATGGGAAGGACTTCCTCAGTTGCTGTTGAGGTTCGGGTCGAACGTGAAGATCACGAACGTCCCGAGCGCGAGGATGAGCACGGCGGAGGTGTAGAGCAGAACCTTCAGCCAGAACCGGGTCGCGTCGCGGCGCGCGTAGTCGTTGATCACGGTGCGCAGGCCGTTGGTGCCGTGGATCTCGGCCAGCCACAGCATCGCCAGGTCCCAGAACTGCCAGAACGGCGACGACCAGCGGCCGGCGACGAAGGCGAAGTTGATGCGGTGCACGCCGCCGTCGAGGATGTTCATGATGAACAGGTGCCCGAGCACCAGGACGATCAGGGCCAACCCGGACAGCCGCATGAACAGCCAGCTGTACAGCTCGAAGTTGCTGCGCCGGGCGGCCGGCCGCCGCTGGGTGCGGGGGCGGGCGAGGTCGGGGGTGACGGCCATGTCAGTTGCTCCCGAACAGCTTCTCGACGTTGTACTGGAGCATGAAGTACGCGCTGGGGATCATCACGACGACCCAGACCGCGACGATCACCCACAGCATCAGTCGCTGGTAGCGCGGCCCCTTCGCCCAGAAGTCCACCAGCATCACCCGCAGGCCGTTGAGCGCGTGGTACAGCACGGCGCCGACCAGGCCCAGTTCCATCAGGTTGACCAGCGGGTTCTTGTAGAGGTTGATGACCTTGTCGTAGGCGTTCGGCGACACCCGGACGAGCGCGGTGTCCAATACGTGCGCGAACAGGAAGAAGAAGGTGAGCACGCCGGTGATCCGGTGCGCCACCCACGACCACATGCCCAGGTCGCCGCGGTACAGCTTGCCGCCGCGGGAACCGGAGGACGACGGGGCACCTGCACCCGACGTGCTGGCGGTGGTGGACAAGGGTTTTACGCCTCCAAATCAACCGGGATTCCGACGACCGGATGCTAGCCCCGGGCCAACCGGACAACCCAGTTGACAAGGGCCGTTGTGACTGATGAGACAGGTGACCAATCCCGCAACGTGCCGGTCACCACCATCGGGTGATCGTGACTGTGGGTAACCACACGGTGGCGTGGACTCGGGCACGATTCGGTCACGCGCCTGGTTCCACTGGCCGGGAGCACCGTGGTCGGAGGTACCGTCTCGCGAACGGCACCACCGGCGATCGCGCCGGCATGGTGGGGATCGGTCAGGTCCTCGTGCGTGACGACCCGTCGCCGCCAGGACCGCTCACGAAGGGAGAACGCCGTGCGCCGCGTTCGAGGGACAGTCGTGGTCGCTGGCGTGGTCACGCTCGGCCTGGTGCTCGCAGCGTGTGGGTCGAAGCCGACCACGTCCACCGGGGGTGGTGGGAACACCGCGACGACCAGCAATTTCAAGGCGTGCATGGTGACCGACACCGGTGGCATCGACGACCGGTCGTTCAACGCGTCGGCGTGGGCCGGCATGCAGGCGGCGCAGTCCGCCGGCAAGGCGCACGTCAGCTACGTGCAGTCCAAGTCGGAGAGCGACTACGCGCCGAACATCAGCCAGTTGGTGGCCGGCAAGTGCCAGCTGATCGTCACGGTCGGCGGTCTGATGGCGCAGGCCACGACGGACGCCGCGAAGAAGGCCGCCAGCCAGCACTTCGCGATCGTCGACTCCAACGGCAACGGCACCAACGTCGAGGGCCTGCAGTTCAACACGGCCCAGGCCGGTTTCCTGGCCGGTTACCTCGCCGCCGGCTACTCCAAGTCCGGCAAGGTGGCCACCTACGGCGGCCTGAAGATCCCGCCGGTGACGATCTACATGGACGGCTTCTGGGAGGGTGTGCAGTACTACAACTCCAAGAAGGGCAAGAACGTCCAGGTCCTGGGCTGGAGCGAGAAGGCGCAGAACGGCAGCTTCGCCGGTTCCTTCACCGACCAGAGCCAGGGTCAGCAGTTGGCGAACAACTTCATCCAGCAGGGCGCTGACGTGATCTTCCCGGTCGCGGGCGGTACGGGGCTGGGTTCGGCGGGTGCCGCGCAGGCGTCCAACGGCAAGGCCGTGATCATCTGGGTGGACACCGACGGCGTCGAGTCGGCCCCGCAGTACGCCAGCGTGTTCCTGTCCACCGCGTTCAAGAACGTGAACAACGCGGTGCAGAAGGAGGTCACGGACGCGTCCGGCGGCACGTTCCCGACCACCGACTACATCGGCACGCTGGCCAACGGCGGTGTCGGCCTCTCCCCGTTCCACCAGTTCGACTCCAAGGTGGACTCGGGTCTGAAGTCGGAGCTGGACCAGATCAAGCAGGACATCATCTCCGGCACGATCAAGATCACGTCACCGGCGCAGCCGAAGGCCAGCAGCTGATTCCGACGTGATTTCTCCCGGTGCGCGCCGGC
>DASZXM010000844.1:0-2384 GCA_035546415.1 Pseudonocardiaceae bacterium | reverse complement strand
GGAGACAATGTCGCTCGGGCCGCCGAAGGACGACGACACCGCGGCTCCGGTTCCGTTGATCACCGAGTCGATGCCGCCCGAACCGGTGAGGAACACCGTGAGGATGTCGTGGAACTTGACACCCGCGTTGTTCGGCGCCTGGAACGCCATCGAGTTGTGGATGTCCACTCCTTGGTTGAAGTAGGAGTAGCTGCCCATCCCGTACCCCTGGAACGACGTAACGCCGTTGGGGATGTAGAACGCCGGGTAGCCCTTCTGCGACGCCGACGCCATCCACGACGCCTGGTTGGGCACCTCGTACGGGTTCTCGTTCTGGAAGAAGATCACCGTCCCGCCCTGGCCGTTCCAGACCGTCTCGTTCTTCTGGTAGTGCTCCACCGCCAGGCCGTACGCCGTGACGTTGTCGCCGTTCACGACGACGCCCGTGTCACCGGTGTCCGACGTCCACGATCCGGCGCCGGAACCGTGGTCGGCCCGCCACGCCCACACGTCGTCGATCAGCGAGTTGTTGCTGTTGTCGACGAAGCTCGTCGTCGCCGAACCGGTTTCGGCACCGCCGACGCGGAAGAACACGTCGTCGACGCTGACCGGGTCGGACGCGTGGCTCACGGTCGAACCCTGGGTGCCGACCTGGAGCAGCACCGGCGAGGTGACCGGGCCGGCGTCGAAGATCAGGCCGGACACGTTGACCCCGCCGACGTCCGCGACGGTCATCGTGGTCTGGCCGGCCGTCGGGATCAGCGTCGCGAACCCGAGGCCGACGACCTTCGTGTCCGCCTTGGTGACGGCGATCGTCTGGTTGTAGCTGTACACGCCGGGCGTGAACAGCAGGTTGTCACCGGCTGCCAGTGCGGCGTTGATCTGCGCCACCGTGCTGGCCGAGTTGACCACGTAGAACGTGGACAGCGGCAGGGACGTGCCCGGTGTGCTGCCACCGGCCCAGCTCGGACCGTTGGAGTTGGTCCGCACCGACGGCACGAACACGTCGTAGTTGCCCGACGAGTCGGTGTACAGGTACGGCGCCTCCTGCGTCACCGGGCACGTGCCCAGCGTCGTGTACGGCGGCGGGCCGCCGCTCAGGCCGGAGTTGGACGCGAAGCTCTGTGCCGGGGCGCCCGGGTCACCGCAGAACACCTGGTTCCACACACCGTTGCTCCACCCGTCGATGTTCGTGTCACGGGTGATGTACTGCTGCTGCGAGCCGTTGGTGATGGTGCCGCCGGTGAACCGGGAGTCCGCGATGAACCCGCCGCTGGCGTAGTCCGGCGAGCCGTCGCAGTAGTCCATCAGCGTCGTGTTGCCGTTGACGACCACCCGGCGCAGCGGCGCCGCCTGGGACGCGGCCCAGACCTCCTCACCGGCGAAGCACCCGGTCATGCCGGCCACGTTGATCGTCAGGTTGGAGATGGACCGCCAGAAGTTGGTGGTCGCGTTGCACTGGGTCTGGACGCCGCCCTCGCACTGGTTGTACGTGTCGATGGTGCCGTTGATGACCACCTGGCCCGGGTTCTGGCCGAGCCCGGCGACGGCCTCGTAGTAGCCGACGGAGAACACCAGCGGGCTGCTCGCCGACCCGTAGGTGCCCGGCTTGAACAGCAGTGCGTACCGCTGGGTGCCGAACTGGTTGCCGTGCTGCTGGTTCTGGATGGTGTCCAGCGTGCTCTGGATGGACGCCTGGGACATGCTCGGGTCGAACACGACGACGTTCGAGCCGAGACTGCCACCGGTCGGCGGCGGCGTCCCACCACCACCGCCCGAACCCGTGCCGTAGACCTGGAACTCCCACAGGCTGTAGCCGTAGGCCGTGTTCCGCGCGGTGCCGTACATCCGGATGTAACGCCCGGAACCGGACACGTTCAGCGTTTCCGTCCCACCGGCACCGGTCGTCGTCGAATACACCGACGTCCAGTTCGAGCCATCCGCCGACGTCTGGATCTGATACGCCTTACCCGACGCCGCCTCCCACTGCAGCACCACCTCACAGATCGACTGCGTCGACCCCAGATCCACCTCGATCCACTGCGGATCCGAGAACCCACTCGACCACCGCGTCCCCGTGTTCCCATCCACCGCCGCCGACGCCGGATCACCGGCATTCTCCGTCGACGACGCGGTCGCGGTCTTGTTCAACGCCAGGTTCGTGCTGGTGTTGCACGCCGAACTGCCCGACGCCGTGCCGTAGACCTGGAACTCCCACAGGCTGTAGCCGTAGGCCGTGTTCCGCGCGGTGCCGTACATCCGGATGTAACGCCCGGACCCGGACACGTTCAGCGTTTCCGTCCCACCGGCACCGGTCGTCGTCGAATACACCGACGTCCAGTTCGAGCCATCCGCCGACGTCTGGATCTGATACGCCTTACCCGACGCCGCCTCCCACTGCAGCA
>DASZXM010000843.1:0-11580 GCA_035546415.1 Pseudonocardiaceae bacterium | reverse complement strand
CCTACCAGCGGCGGGACAAGGTCGGCGTCGTGACGTTCCGCGGCGCCGGCGCGCAGCTGGCGCTGCCGCCGACATCGTCGGTGGACGCGGCGGCCCGCCGGTTGCGCCGGCTGTCCACGGGTGGACGGACACCGTTGGCCGACGGCCTGCTGCTGACCCGGCGGGTGCTGGCCGCCGAACGGTTGCGCGACCCCCGTCGGCGGGCCCTGCTGATCGTGCTGACGGATGGCAGGGCAACGGCGGGCGTCGGCGGCGACGCGGTGTCGGATGCGCTGCGGGCGGCCGGTTTGCTGGCGTCCGACGGTGTCGCGGCGGTCGTCGTGGACTGCGAACACGGGCCGGTGCGGCTGGGACTGGCCGGCCGGCTGGCGGCCGTGCTGGGCGGCCCGTGCCTCACACTGGGCCAGCTGTCCGCCGACCAGGTCGCCGACATCGTCCGCGCCGCGTGAGGAGGTTTTTGTGCCACAAGGGAAACCGGCGACCGTACCGGCTGACGGCCTGACCACGCGGCAGCGCCGCAACCGGCCGCTGCTGATCGTGCACACCGGCGAGATGAAGGGGAAGTCGACGGCCGCGTTCGGCCTCGCGCTGCGCGGCTGGCACCAGGGCTGGTCGATCGGCGTGTTCCAGTTCGTGAAGTCGGCGAAGTGGAAGGTGGGCGAGGAGGCCGCGTTCCGGACGCTGGGCCGGGTGCACGAGACGACCGGTGAGGGTGGCCCGGTCGAGTGGCACAAGATGGGCGAGGGCTGGTCGTGGACGCGCAAACACGGCAGCGCGGACGACCACGCGGCGGCGGCACTGGAGGGCTGGCGGGAGATCGCGCGGCGACTGGCGACCCAGGCGCACGGGCTGTACGTGCTGGACGAGTTCACGTACCCGATGAAATGGGGCTGGGTGGACGTGGCGGAGGTCGTGTCGGTGCTGCGCGACCGTCCCGGTACGCAACACGTGGTGATCACCGGCCGCGACGCGCCCGCGGAGCTGGTCGAGGCGGCGGACCTGGTGATGGCGACGACGAAGATCAAGCACCCGATGGACGCCGGCCAGAAGGGCCAACGGGGGATCGAGTGGTGAGCCCCGCCCACCGGCCGCCGACGACCGGCGAGAATGCCGCCGCCGCGGCTGGCTCGGGCGCGCATGGCGTCCGTGCTGCGAGGTGGCGGGTGGTCCGGTGGTGAGTGTGGACCGTGTCGTGATCGCGGCGCCCGCGTCCGGGAGTGGCAAGACGACCGTGGCGACCGGGTTGATCGCGGCGTTGGTGGCGAAGGGGCGGCGGGTGGCGCCGTTCAAGGTCGGGCCCGACTACATCGACCCCGGCTATCACTCGCTCGCCGCCGGTCGGCCGGGGCGCAACCTCGATCCCGTGCTCGTCGGTGAGGAACGCGTCCAGCCGTTGTTCGCGCACGGCTCGCAGAACGCCGACATCGCCGTCGTCGAGGGCGTGATGGGGCTGTTCGACGGTCGCGGTTCGGCCGGTTTCGGGTCGACCGCGCATGTGGCCCGGCTGCTACAGGCGCCGGTCGTGTTGGTGGTCGACGCGCGGGGCCAGGGGCGCAGTCTCGCCGCGCTGCTGCACGGTTTCCGTGGCTACGACCCGACCGTGCGGCTGGCCGGCGTGATCATCAACCAGGTCGGCTCCGCGCGCCACGAGCAGGTGTTGCGCGAGGCGTGCGCCGAGATCGGCGTGCCGGTTCTCGGTGCCGTTCCACGCGGGGCCGACGTGGCGCTGCCGTCGCGGCATCTCGGTCTCGTTCCGGCCGTGGAACACGGCGAACCGGCCATCCGTGCGGTAACCGCCATGCGCGACCTGATCACCCGATCGGTTGATCTTGCGGAGATCCGTCGGGTGGCGGCGACCGCGGGCCGTGCGCAGTGGCAGCCCTGGGACCCGGAAGCCGAAGTCCCGCAACCGGTCCCGCCGCGGCCGGTGGTCGCCGTCGCCGGTGGGGCGGCGTTCACGTTCGGCTACGCCGAGCACGTCGAACTGCTGCTCGCCGCCGGGGCCGACGTCGTCACCGTCGATCCGCTGCACGACGAGGCGCTGCCGGGGGACACCGCCGCGCTCGTGCTGCCCGGCGGTTTTCCCGAGGAGCACGCCGGGTCGCTGTCGCACAACGCCGCGCTCCGCGCCGATGTCGCCCGGTTCGCCCGTTCGGGTGGCATCGTGCAGGCCGAGTGCGGCGGCCTGCTCTACCTGCTCGACGAACTGGCCGGGCAGCCGATGTGCGGCGTTCTCCCGGGTACCGCCGACCTGGCCGACCGGCTGACGCTCGGCTACCGGGACGCCGTCGTCGCCACCGCCTCCGTCGGGCACCGCACCGGTGAGCGACGCACCGGCCACGAGTTCCACCGCACCCGCATCACCGGCGCCGACCCGACACCGGCCTGGTTCTGGCGCGACCACGACGGGCAGCCGGTCAGCGAGGGTTTCGTGCGGGGCAACGTGCACGCGTCCTATCTCCACACCCACCCGGTGGGACAGCCGGAGACCGTCGCGCGACTGGTCGCGGCGGCACGCGGATGACCACCCGGCTGGTGGGCGTCGGTGTCGGACCCGGCGACGCGGAACTGCTCACTCTCAAGGGGTTGCGCGAACTCCGCGGCGCCGGCCGGATCTTCGTGCCGGTGCTGGCACCGGACGAACAGGGCCGCGCCGAGACCGTGGTCCGCGCACACCTGGACTCCGGTGACGTGGAACGGCTCGTGTTCGCACTGTCCGATCCGGTCGACGGACCGCAGGGCCGCCGGCACCGGCACTGGGACGCCGCGGCCGAGCGCGTCGCCCGGTACCTGACCGAGCGCGGCGGAACCGCGGCGTTCGCGACCATCGGTGACCCGAACGTGTACTCCACTTTCGGTTACCTGGCAGGGACTGTGCGCCGGTTGGTGCCCGGTGTGTCGATCAGTACGGTCCCCGGCATCACCGCGATGCAGGCGGCTGCCAGTGCGGCCGGGATCACGCTCGTCGAAGGCGCCGAACCACTGACCGTGCTGCCGGTGACGCGCAACGTGACCACCGTGCGGGACGCCCTCGACCGGCACGGTACGGTCGTCGCCTACAAGGGCGGGCGAAGGTTGCGGGAGCTGCGCGAGGTGATCGAGCAGGCCGGTGCGTTGGACCGTGCGGTGTACGCCGAACACCTGGGCACCGGGGACCAGCGCGTGACTCCGCTGTCCGAAGTGGACGTCGATGCGCCGTACCTGTCGACGGTGGTGGTGCTCCCGCCGCGCGGGGCGAGAGGAGAACAGCTATGACATCCGGTCGGGTTTCGTTCATCGGTGCCGGACCCGGTGCGGCGGATCTCATCACGTTGCGCGGTGCCAAGCGGATCGCCGAGGCCGACATCGTGGTGTGGGCGGCCAGCCTCGTCGACCCCGAGTGCGTACGTGAGCACGCCCGCCCGGACGCGGAACTGATCGACTCCTCGCTCATCACGCACGAGGACGTCGTCGAGATCTACCGCCGTGCGGCCGGCCGCCGGCTCAAGGTCGCCCGCGTGCACTCCGGTGATCCCGCGCTGTGGGGCGCCGTGCAGGAGCAGTACGACGCCTGCGTGCGGCTCGGCCTGGAAGCGGAGATCGTGCCCGGCGTGTCCGCGTTCTCCGCGGCCGCCGCGATCGCCGGCCGCGAACTGACCGTTCCGGAAGTCGCGCAGTCGGTGATTCTGACCCGGCTGGAAGGCGGCAAGACGCCCATGCCGGACGGCGAGCACATCCGGGAGTTCGCCCGGCACGGCACCACGATGGCCATCTTCCTGTCCGCGGCGCGCAGCGGACAGCTGGTCGAGGAGTTGCGCGCCGGTGGCTATCCGGACGACACGCCCGTCGTCGTGGCGTACAAGGTGACGTGGCCGGACGAGATGGTCCTGCACACCACCGTCGGCGAGCTGGAAGAGACCGTGAAACAGCACCGGCTGTGGCGGCACACGCTGTTCCTGGTGGGCAAGTCGTTGCGGGCCGGCGGCACGCGCTCGCACCTCTACCACGCCGGGCACTTCCACACGTACCGCAAGGCCGACCCGGCGGCGCGGCGCGCGTTGCGCGCTGCCGAGCGCGGTGAGGTGCAGCCGGAGCCGACCGCCGACGACGGCGCGCCGCACGCCAAGGCCAGCGGCTGGTCGTTGCAGACCAGCCGCAGCGGCTGGGCGACGGCGCGGGTGACGAGCACCGGCAGTTGGACCGGCGGCCGGACGGACTCCGGTGGCCAGTCCGTGGCCGCGTGGTCGGCGGTGCACGGCTGGCAGGAGACGGCCCGGTCGGCGAAGAGCGGCGGAAAGGCCGCGCGGTCGGATTCCCGGCCATCGGTGCGACCGGTGCCCGACGACCAGGAGACGCTCGCGCTGGAGGCCGCGGAGCCGCGCGTCATCGTCGTGGAGCACCCGCCGGCCGCCGAGGAGCCGGCCGCGGAGCAGCGACCCGCCGTCGAGCAGCCGGTCGTCGACGGGAAACCGACGCTCACGGTCGTGCCGCCGCCGGAGAAGGAGAAGCCGCGGCCCCCGGCGCAGCGGCAGGGCGGCAACCGGAAGGCGGGCGCCAAGCGCGGCAATGCCGGTCGCAAGGTCGCTGGCCGGTCGACGCAGGCGAAGTCGGGCGACTCCTGACGGTCCGGCCCTGCGCGCCCGCTGGCCTGGCATCCTGGGGTGGCCGCGGTCGGTAGCAGCTGGGAGGCGGAAGCATGGCGGTGACGGTCATCGGTGTCGACGGAACCACTCTGGCGCCGGGCGGTGCCGAGTTGGTCGCCAAGGCCGACCTGGTGGTCGGTGGACGACGGCACCTGGACCGCCTGGCGCCGGGAGCGCCGCACACCGTCGAACTGGGCCCGCTGGACGAGGCACTGCGCCGGCTGCCGGAGTACGCGGGGGACAAGGCGCCGCTGGACGCCGTTGTGCTGGCGTCCGGTGACCCGGGCTTCTTCGGTGTCTTACGCGCCGTGCGCGCCGCCGGGATCGCGGTGACCGTGCTGCCGGCACTGTCCAGCGTGCAGCGGATCACGGCGCTGGCCGGCCGGCCGTGGGACGACGTGGCTGTCGTGTCGGCGCACGGCAGGGACCTCGGCCCGGCGTTGAACGTGTGCCGGACGCACCGGGCGGTCGTGGTGCTCACCGGCCCGGGCGCCGGACCGGCCGAACTGGGCGCCGGACTGCGCGGGTGGCGGCGCACCCTCGTCGTCGCCGAGGACATCGGCGGCCCGGACGAGCAACTGTCCACAGTGGAAGCGAAGGCGGCCGCGGACCGTGCGTGGCTCGAGCCGAACATCGTGCTGTGCCTGCCGGAGTCCGACCCGGTGCCGGAGCGGTCGTGGCTGGCAGGCGGCATCGGCGGGCCGCCGGAACACGGTTGGGCGCTGGACGAGGACGAGTTCGCGCACCGCGACGGCATGGTGACCAAGCCGGAGGTGCGGGCGCTCGCGCTGGCCCGGCTGGCGCCGCGGCCGGGCACGCTGGTCTGGGACGTCGGTGCGGGCTCCGGCGCGGTGGGCGTGGAGTGCGGGCGATTCGGGTCGGCGGTGATCGCGGTGGAACGCGACCCCGGCCAGTGTGTGCGGATCGTCGCGAACGCCGCCCGCTACGGCGTGGACGTGCGCCTGGAGGACGGCGAGGCGCCTGCCGCACTGGAGGGATTGCCGCGACCGGACGCGGTCTTCGTCGGCGGCGGCGGTCCGAACGTGGTGCGCGCGTGCGCCGAGGCCGGCGCGCAGCGGATCGTGGTCGCGCTGGCGTCGCTGGACCGGTTCGCTCTGAGCCGGGACGCGCTGCGCGCCGGTGGCTACCAGGTGACCGGCTGCCAGGTGAACGCGGTACGCATGGTCGACCTCCCGGGCGGCACGAGCCGCCTGGCCGGCACGAACCCGGTGCTCCTGCTGTGGGGCACGCGATGACGGCGCCGTGGCTGTCGGCCATGGGGCACGCCGTCGGTTCGGCTCCGTGGACCCCGTGGAGGACTCGATGATCGGTTTGTTCGCGGTCACGTCGGCGGGGCGGCGGGCCGCTACCGACCTCGCCGTCGGGCTGGGACCCGAGGCCGTGTTGATGGACGGGCCCATCGCACCGGCCCTGCGCCGCAGTTGGCCGGAGTTGGACGCCGCCGTGTTCTTCCTGGCCAGCGGTGCCACCGTTCGGTTGATCGCACCGCTGTTGGCGGACAAGGCGACCGATCCCGGCATCGTGTGCGTCGACGAGGGGCTGCGGTTCGCCGTCGCCCTCGCCGGCGGTCACGGGGGCGGCTCGAACGCGCTCGCCGAGCGGGTCGCCGACCTGCTCGGCTGCACGCCCGTCGTGACGACCGCGTCCGACTCGACCGGCACCACGCCGCTGGACGAGGTGGTCGCCCTGCTGGACGCCACCGTCGACGGCGACCTCGCCGCGTGCGGCGTCGCCGTGCTCGACGGCACCCCGGTCCGCCTGGACAACCCGCTGGGCTTCCCGCTGCCCGCGCTGCCGGCCACCGTCCGACCCGACCCGCATGATCCACAGTGGACGATCGTGATCGAGGACCGGCTGCCGGAGCGGGAACCCGACGGGCCGACGCTGCGGCTGGTGCCGCACACCCTGGTGGTCGGCATCGGGTCGGCCAGCGGTGTGTCCGCCGACGCCGTCAACGCCGCCCTGGCCCGCCTGGAGACCGAGCACGGCTTCGACCTGCACGCCGTGCGCGCGTTCGCCACCGTGGACCGGAAGGCCGGCGAACCGGGCATCAACCACGCCGTCACCGACTGGGCGTTCTGGCACTGGCAGGACGAGCCCGCGCTGCGCGTCTACCCCGCCGACGTGCTCAAGGACGTCGACGTGCCCAACCCGAGCGACGTCGTGCTCGCCGAGGTCGGCACCGCCAGTGTCGCCGAGGCGGCCGCGCTGCACGCGGCCGCCGAGCTGGCCGGCGGTGGGCCGGTCGAGCTCGTCGTGCCGAAGATCAAGGCCGGCAACGTGACCGTGGCCGCGGCCCGCATCCGGCCACGCGGCCGGCTGGCCGTCGTCGGGCTCGGCCCCGGGGCCGCCGACCTGCGCACGCCGCGCGCCGACGCCGAGCTGCGGCGGGCGTCCGTCGTGGTCGGCCTGGACTCCTACGTCGACCAGGTGCGGCACCTGCTGCGGCCGGGCACCGAGATCCGCGCCAGCGCGTTGGGCGCGGAGGAGGAGCGCGCGCGGGAGGCCGTCGAACTGGCCGCGGGCGGACGGGCGGTGGCGCTGATCGGGTCCGGCGACGCCGGTGTCTACGCGATGGCCAGTCCCGCGCTGGAGCGGTGCCCGGCCGACGTGGAGGTCGTCGGTGTGCCCGGTGTGACGGCGGCGCTGGCCGCTGCCGCGCTGCTCGGTGCGCCGCTGGGCCACGACCACGCGTTGATCAGCCTGTCCGACCTGCACACACCGTGGCAGGCGATCGAACGCCGGGTGAGGGCCGCCGCGACGGGCGATTTCGTCGTCTGCTTCTACAACCCGCGCTCCCGCGACCGCGACTGGCAGTTGCGTGCCGCGCTGGACATCCTCGCCGAGCACCGGCCGGCCGACACGCCGGTGGGCGCCGTGCGCAACGCCAACCGCCCCGGCCAGCGTGCCTGGTGCGCGCCGCTGCACGCGTTCGACGTGGCCGACGTGGACATGCTCACCACCGTCGTGGTCGGCTCGTCGCAGACGAAGCTGGCCGGGGGTCGGATGGTCACCCCGCGCGGCTACCAGTGGATGGCGCCGTCGACCTAGCCTGGACGACATGGCGGACGACCACGGTCACGGACATGGACACGGCCACGGCCTGCGCCGACTGTTCGTCCCGCACAGCCACGACGCCGCCGACCAGATGGACGAGCGGCTGACCGGCAGCCGGGACGGCATGCGCGCGCTGTGGGGCTCGTTCGCCGTGCTCCTGGTCACGGCAGCCGTGCAGGCCGCCGTGGTGTGGCTGACCGGGTCGGTGGCGCTGCTGTCCGACACGCTGCACAACCTCGCCGACGCCTGCACCGCCATCCCGCTGGCCGTCGCGTTCCGACTGGGCCGCCGTGCCGCGAACCGCCGCTTCACCTACGGCTACGGCCGGGCCGAGGACTTCGCCGGCCTGCTGGTGCTGGCCGTGATCGCGGGGTCGTCGGTGCTGGCGTTCGTCGAGTCGGTGCACCGGTTGCTCGTGCCGCAGGACGTGCGGCAACTGCCCGTGTTGGCCGTCGCCGCCGTGATCGGCTTCCTGGGCAACGAGACCGCGGCGCGCTGGCGCATCCGCACCGGCAGGCGGATCGGCTCCGCGGCCCTGGTCGCCGACGGCCTGCACGCCCGCACGGACGGGTTCACGTCGCTGTCCGTCCTGGTCGCGGCCGGTGGTGCCGCCCTGGGCTGGCGCTGGGTGGACCCGGTCGTCGGTCTCGTCGTCGCCGTCGCGATCGCACTGGTCCTGGTCGGTGCCGGTCGCAGCGTGCTGGGCCGGCTGCTGGACGCCGCCGACCCGCGGCTCGTCGAGCACGCCGCCCACCTGGCCGCCGGGACACCCGGCGTGCTGGACGTGGAGGAGTTGCGGCTGCGGTGGTCCGGGCACGGCCAGTTGGCCGAGCTGACCGTCGTCGTCGACCGTGATCTGAGTCTCGTCGCCGCGCACACCATCGCCCACGACGTGGAACACCGCCTGCTGCACGGCATCCCGCGGCTCGTCCGGGCCCACGTGCACCCCCACCCGGCGCCGGACGAGACGCATGTCGATGACCACATCGTGGTCGCGCATCACCGTGGCCGTGGCACGGTTTGACGTGGTGACGGCGCCCAGGTGACTATCGGGCGCAACCGCATCGGACCCCGAGGAGCACCGCTGTGCCACGAGCGCGCCAGGCGCATCCCATCGAGGTCGAGTCGTACCGGATCCTGCGCAGCCGGGTGTCGACCGACCATCTGCCACCGCTGACCAAGGCCGTCGTGGAACGCGTGGTGCACACCACAGCGGACCCGACGTGGGTGGGCGATCTGGTGACGACCGAGGACGCGCTGGCGCGGGGCCGCGCCGCCCTGCTGGGCGGTGCGCCGGTGATCGCGGACGTGCGGATGGTGGCCGCCGCGGTCACGTCGCTGGACTGCGTCGTCGGCCTCGACCTGCCCGGCGTCGCCGACCTGGCCACCGACCAGGGCATGACCCGCTCGGCGGCCGGCATCCGGCGCGCCGCGCGGCGCTTCGCGGACGGCGCGGTGTGGGTGGTGGGGAACGCGCCGACGGCGCTCACCGAACTGATCGACCTCGTCGTCACCGGCACGGTCCGGCCGGCGCTGGTGGTCGGCCTGCCGGTCGGGTTCGTCGGCTCCGTTGTCGCCAAGTCGACATTGCGCACGGTCGACGTGCCGTCGGTCAGCGGTGTCACCGAACGCGGCGGCGCCGCGGTCGCCGCGGCGGTCGTCAACGCACTGCTGTACCTCGAGGAGGACGCCGCGTGACCCCGCTGTTGATCGTCGGGCACGGGACCGTCGACCAGCGGGGCGTCGCCGAGTTCCGCAGTTTCGTGGCACGCGTGCGGGAGCGCATGGCCGGTGTCGACGTGGCGGGCGGGTTCATCGAGCTGTCCGCGCCCGCCGTCACCGAGGCATGGGGCGAGCTGACCGGCGGCGGTCACCGCGACCTGGCCGCCGTGCCGCTGGTGCTGGTCGCCGCGGGCCACGCGAAGGGGGACATCCCGGCCGCTCTGGAGCGGGAGGTCCGCCGGCACCCCGGCACGTCCTACCGGTTCGGTCGTCCGCTGGGGCCGCATCCGGCACTGCTGTCACTGCTCGCCGAGCGCATCGCCGCCGTCGTGCCCGAGGACCGCTGGGCGGACACGGCGGTCGTGCTGGTCGGGCGGGGGTCCACCGACCCGGACGCGAACGCCGAGGTGTGCAAGGTGGCCCGGCTGCTGCAGGAGACGCGCGGGTTCTCCTTCGTGGAGACGGCTTTCGTGTCGCTGGCCCGGCCGAACGTGACCGAAGGCCTGGTCCGCGCCCGGCTGCTGGGTGCGCGCACCGTTGTCGTGGCGCCGTACTTCCTGTTCGACGGCGTGCTGCCGCAGCGGGTGGTGACCCAGTCGGTGGCGTTCGGCGACGAGCACCCGGACGTCGACGTGCGCGTGGCCGGCTATCTCGGCGACTGCGCGGGCCTGGCCGACCTCGTCGTCGAGCGTTACCACGAGGCACTGCGCGGGGACATCAGGATGAACTGCGACACGTGCGCGTACCGCGTGCTGCTGCCCGGTTTCGAGGACAAGCTGCACGCGCCGCAGACCCCGCACCACCACCCGCACGACCACGACCACCCCCACGATCACGCTGGAGCGCACGATGCCTGAACGGCACTATCTGGCCGGCCTGGACCTGGAGGGCAGGCGGGTCGTCGTGATCGGCGGCGGCACCGTGGCGCAGCGCAGGCTGCCCCGCTTGGTGTCGGCGGGCGCGCGGGTCGAGGTGATCTCGCCGCACGTCACGCCCGGCGTCCAGGCCATGGCGGACGCGGGCGAACTCGTGTGGCACGCCCGGCCGTACGCCGAGGGCGACCTGGCGGACGCCTGGTACGTCGTAACGTGCACCCCGGACCCGGCGGTCAACTCGGCGGTCACCGCCGAGGCCGAACGCGACCGGGTGTTCTGCGTCCGGTCCGACGCGGGTTCGCTGGGCACGGCGGTCACCCCGGCGGTCGGTGAGCACGACGGCTTGCTGGTGGGCGTGTTGGCCGGTGGGCAGCCACGCCGGTCGGCCGCTGTCCGGGACGGTCTGCTGGACTCGCTGCGCGAGGGCAGGGTCGCCGACGAGGGCGACAAACGGCCCGGGGTGGCGCTCGTCGGCGGCGGACCGGGCGACCCGGAGCTGATCACGGTGCGCGGCCGCCGGTTGCTCGCCAGGGCGGACGTCGTGGTCGTCGACCGCCTCGCACCGCGCGAACTGCTCGACGAACTGCCACCCCACGTGGAGGTCGTCGACGCGGCGAAGATCCCGTACGGCCGGGCGGCCAGCCAGGACGTCATCAACACGACGCTGATCGAGCGGGCCCGGGCCGGGAAGTTCGTGGTGCGGCTCAAGGGTGGCGACCCGTACGTGTTCGGCCGCGGCTTCGAGGAGTTCCTGGCGTGCGTCGAAGCCGGCGTGCCGGTGACGATGGTCCCCGGCGTGACCAGCGCGTTCGCGGTTCCGGCGGTGGCCGACGTGCCGGTGACGCACCGCGGCGTGGCACACGAGGTCGTGGTCGTGTCCGGCCACGTCGCGCCGGACGACCCGAGGTCACTGGTCGACTGGCCGGCACTGGCCCGCCTGCGCGGCACACTGGTCCTGCTCATGGCGGTGGAGCGGATCGGCTCGGTCGCGGCCGCCCTGCTGGCCGGCGGCCGCGCACCCGACACGCCGGCGGCGGTCATCGCGGACGGCACGATGCGCACCCAGCGGACACTGCGGTCCAGTTTGGACAAAGTGGCGGACGACATTGCCGCGGAGGGCATCCGGCCGCCCGCGATCATCGTGATCGGACCGGTCGCGGCGCTCAAGTAGTGCTCGGTGCCGCGTCCCGGTGGGCGGTTCGCTCGGTCGGGACCTGATGTCGTGCGGACGCGAACGTCCGCCCACCCCGTGATCGGGATGGGCGGACGTTCAGCCGTGATCG
>DASZXM010000842.1:0-11038 GCA_035546415.1 Pseudonocardiaceae bacterium | reverse complement strand
AACCGGCCACCGCAGACCGGCGTCGAACCGGCCACCGCAGGCCGGGGTTGAACCGGCCGGGGTTGAACGAGCCGGGGTTGAACGAGCCGGGGTTTCAACGTCCCGCCGCGGGCGGGAGAATAGGAAGGTTGAAACGACTTGCGGCGGGTACCACCAGGCAGGTGGTCGGGATGATGCTGGCCAGATTCGGGCAGCGTGCCGGGAACGGCGAGCGCGCGGGTGGTCGGTGCGGTTCTTGACGGAGCAACCACGTAGGGTCCCGGTCTGAGGAGGATCGTGATGGTTGATCTCGTGCCGCCCGACGACCGCCCGATGCGGTCCCATGCGCGTCGCAACCGGGAGCGGATCATCAGCGCGGCACGCGACGCCCTGACCGGCACCGGCGCCGACACCTCGCTCAACGAGATCGCCCGCCGAGCCGGCGTCGGCATCGGCACGCTGTTCCGGCACTTCCCCAGCCGCGACGCCCTACTGGAAGCCCTCACCTACGACCGCACGGTCGCCTTGTGCACGGAGGCCAAACGCCTGCAGGACATCGAGGAGCCCGCCGTCGCACTGGCCACGTGGCTGCGCACGCTGATCGACCACGTCGCCAGCTACCGCGGCATGCCGGCGTCGCTGCTGCTCGCCGGCACCCGCGGCAGCGACAGCGGGCTGCGCAACTCCTACCGGGCCATCGACGACGCCGCCGCGTCACTGCTGCTGCGCGCGCAGTCGGCCGGTGAGGTACGGCACGACCTGGACGTGGCGGCGCTGATCTCCCTGGTCGGCGCGATCTCCTGGCTGTTGGAGCAGAACCCCGGGCAGCCGGAACGGGTCGACTACGTGATGACGGTGCTCGCCGACGGACTGCGGGTTGCTCCGCGCCGCTGATGCTCAGGCCCTGGGCAGCCGCCCGGTGGCGTTCATCCAGATCAGAACGGCCGCTGTGCCGCCGGACAACAGCAGGCCGGCCACGCCCATCGCGACCGCCAACAGAATCGCGGCGGTGAGAAACACCGCGACGACCACCAGGGAACCGCGCAATGTCGGGGCCCAGCCGCCGACGGCTCGTTCCAGCGCGCGTAGCCAGGCCCGGTCGTCCGGCGGGGTGGCCGGCGTTCCCGTGCGGGGCCTCGGGATACTCCTGGTGGGCATGCGATCGAGCGCCGCGTAGTAATCGGCATCCAATCGGGTGAGCCGACGAACCGGAACACCGGCCTGAGCTGCGGAATTCGAATCAACCCGGTCGAGTGATCCGATCAGCTCTGGATTAATCCGCTGCACTGGCTCTACACTCGTCACGTTGGTACTCATTTCTGACGCCTTCAAACTGAGTAGCAGCGCAACGACATACCCTCCTTGCGCGAACAGGGAGGTCATGTCCTGAGGTTCCGGGGAGTGCCGTGCCGGCGTGGCTGATGCCTGCTGTCACGACACTCACCGGGAGCTCTGTGTGCGCTGCAGATGCCAGTTTGCCGTAACCTTCTCATCCCACGCCAGGCACAACCGTCACAAGCGTTCAACGGTCACGAATTCACGCCAAGCGGCAAAGTGCCTGCTTAATAGGCCCGTGACTGATCGACATGCCTGCTCACCAGGCAAAACTTCACTCGATCGCGTGAAGATTCCTCACGTTCGAAAACGCATTGTGAAATCGGTCGCACGCCAATTCACCCGATCTGCGTATCAAGGCGTTCGACAATAGCTCCCTGTAGTCTTTGCCCGTCGGATACACCGAACGGTCGGGTGAGACACAACTCGCATGGCATGCCCTGGCCGAGCGTCACCGCGTCCACCGCGACGAGGGACAGCTGCTCGCCGCACATCGCCGTGAGCGTGCCGCCGTGCGGCTCACCGGGACACAGGCGGACCAGGTGCACGACGCGGCGCCACTCGTCGACAATGCCGCGCCTGCGGCGCACCGGCATGAGCAGCGATTCGGAATAATCGTGACGAAGACCCCAAGAACCGATCGCTTCCGGATCATCGCCGGTCCATGCCGCGATGCGCGCCAGCACCTCGGCCAGGCCGGTGACCAGGGCTTCGACCGGGCGGCCGTGGACGGTTCCGGCGACGGCGAAGGGCGGCCGGTGATCACCGTCGGGAGCGGGAACCGAATCCACCGGCAGCACGACGGTCACTCGGAGCCCCTTCCCGGTTGCGCTTGGATTAATCGTAGAGCACGATTAATCCAAGCGTCGATCGGCGCCGGATACCCGAAGGAGCACACGATGACCGGCCATGGTTCCACCAGCGCTTTTCCGGAATTGCCAGCCGACGGCTGGCGTTCGGCGACCCGCTGCGGTCCCAACGGGGGCAACTGCGTCGAGGTGAATCTCGCGCGTGCGAACAGTGCGCACGTCATCGGGGTCAGAGACAGCAAGCCCGGTGTGAGCCCGGTGTTGACCTTCGACAGGGCCAGCTGGCGGTCCTTCCTCGGTGCGACGATCAGGGGAGACATCTGAACCCGACTGGTCACGCCGTGGTCTACTGTCAATCACTCGACTGGATCTCCGAGTGAAGACTGGAGAAGAAGCGGTGCCCGGGACGGCCACCTCACTGCGCATCCGACTCGGCAACGAGATCCGGTCCGCCCGGCTCGCCGCTGGATTCACGCAGGTGGAGGTGGCCGAGCTACTCGGCTGCAAGCAGGGCAAGATCAACAAGATCGAGGACGGCACGGTCGGCGTCAAACAGACCGACCTGGAACGGATGCTCGAGGCGTTCAAGGTCGGCCCGGCCACCGCCGAGCTGCTGCGCGACCTCGCGGCCTCCAGCGACCAGCGGGGCGAGTGGTCGGGCTACCGGTCGGCGGTGCCACCCTGGTTCCGCACGTTCACCAGCCTGGAGCAGGCCGCGTCGGAGGTGTTCGGGTGGCACGGCGAGCGCATTCACGGCGCCCTGCAGTCCGAGCACTACATGCTGACGCAGTTCCAGGTGGCGGGTAACACGAATGTCACCGAGCTGGTCCGCAACCGGCGGGACAGAAAACGCGTCTTCGAGCTGAAGCCGCCGCCCAGCCATCGTTTCATCCTCGGTGAGGGCGCGTTCCACAGAATGCCCGGCGGACCGAACCCCGGTGTCGCGCTGGACCAGGTGCAACACCTGATCCAGCTGGCCGAGACACATCCGGACGTGGCCATCCACGTCCTGCCGTTCAATGCCCGACTCCCCTACGTGCCCAACGACTTCACCATCATGCGGTTCACCGACGGCACTCCCAACTGCGTGTTCGTGGAACACGTCGCGGGCGCGGTGAAGATCGAGAACGAAGGACAGTTCAAGCAGTTCGTCGAGGCGTGGGACCAACTGCGCGGGCCCGCGTTGGAAAAGACCCAGACCCTGGACTATCTGAGGGAACTCGCCGACCGGTTCGCCGCTGAGCTGAATGCGTGACGGGCAGTTCCCGGATCGGCCGGCGTGACTAGGATCGGGCCACAAACAATTTCCCTTGGCGTCCCTTGGTGTGCGGAAGGATCGAACGTGAACACGGAACCGCTACCGCCGCCCGGAGTCGACCTGGAACGGCCCAGCGTCGCGCGGGTGTACGACTTCTACCTCGGTGGCAACGCGAACTGGGCCATCGACCGGGAGTTCGGCAAGAAGGTGCTGTCCCGGTTCCCACTGCTGCGCCCGATCGCCAAGGCGAACCGGCTGTTCCTGCACCGTGCCGTTCGCTACCTGGCGCGGCAGGGCGTGCGGCAGTTCATCGACATCGGTTCCGGCGTGCCGACGATGGGCCCGACGCACGAGGTGGCCGACCAGCTCGCGCCGGACTCGCACGTCGTCTACATCGACAACGAGCCGGTGGCCGTCGCGCACTCCCAGATGCTGCTGGAACAGCACGGCGACCCGAAGCGGCACGCCGCGATCAACGCCGACCTGCGCGACCCGGAGGGGTTGTGGCAGCAGGTGCGGGCGACCGGTGTGATCGACGTCGACCAGCCGGTGGCGCTGCTGATGATCGCGGTGCTGCACGTGCGGCAGATCGGCCCGAACGGTGACGACATCGGCGACGCGGTGCTGTCCAGGTATCGGGAATTGGTGGTGCCCGGGTCCTACCTGGCGATCTCGCAGTTGACCATGGACGGCGTGACGGCCGAGATGGACGGCCACCTGGCCGACCTGAAGCGGATGTACGACACGAGCAGCAGTTCGCAGGCGATCTTCCGGGACCGCGCCGGCATCGAGGCGCTGTTCGGCGACTTCGAGATCGTCGACCCGGGCGTCACGTGGACGCCGCTGTGGCATCCGGAGGAGAGCAGCCCGTCGGCACCCTCGGTGACGTTCGCCCAGGCGAACGATTCGGCGATCCTGTGCGGGATCGGCCGGAAGCGCTGACCTCGACACCACTGTTGCGACACGGATCACACCGGTCGGACGATCGCCTGGTCCGCCGGTGTGTTCCGGCATGCCCGGCGACCTGGTCGACCCGTTCAGCCCATGGACTTCATTAGATAGGTAAGGCTAACCTAACCAGCCATGACGACTGGGGAGGCTTTGCCGGACGCTGCCGTGACCAGGACCGAGGCGGCCGCGGCCGTTCCCGCCGCCCGGAAGGGCTTCCGGCGCTGGCTGCGCCGCCGCCCGGTGCGCAGGAGCCTGGTGCTGACGCACCGGTGGACGTCCCTGGTGCTGGGGCTGTTACTGGTCATCGAGACCACCACCGGCGCCGTGCTGCTGTTCCACGGCGAGTACTTCCGTGCCACGCACGGCTCGTTCTACCGGCACACCGCCAGCGCGACGCCGATCAGCGCCGAGCGCGCGATGGACATCGTCGCCACCGCGCACCCGGAGTTCGGCGCGACGTGGGTCAGCGCGGACAACGGCATCTTCGCGGTCGGCGACGCCACCTACACGCAGGCGTACGCCGTGGACCCGGGCACCGGCCGGATCAACGGGCTGGCGCACCTGGAGGACGGTGTCGCGGGATGGCTGGCCAACCTGCACGACTGCGCGCTGACCTGCCAGGGCTACCCGGGTTACGTCCCGGCGCTGGCGGCGACGGCGTTCGGGGACGTCACGTGGGGTTCGCTGATCATCGGCGTGCTGGGGGTGCTGATGATCCTGCTGGCCGTCACGGGCGTGATCACGTGGTGGCCGGGCTTCCGCCGGATGTCACACGGCTTCCGGGTGCGGACCGGGAAGGGCCGGTTCGCCCGGGACTACGACCTGCACAACGTGATCGGCATCGTCGCCGTGCCGTTCCTGCTGATGTGGGGCGTGACCGGGGCGTCGTTCGAGTTCCCCGCCGTGCAGAACGCGTGGCTGGCGATCACCGGCGGGCACAGCGTCGACGACAGCCGGTACACGTTCACGCCGGACGCGGCGCACGGGGCCGCCGTCACCGCGACCCAGGCGGCGGACATCGCGCTCGCGCACGTTCCCGGCGAGGTGCGCTACCTGATCGCCGCGACCAAGGACGCCGACTACTACACCGTGTCGGTCGCCAGCGGCTACCGCCCGTACGACCACCGGGTGTTCTTCGGTGGCGACCGGACCGTCTACGTCGACGCCCACGACGCGGGTCACGTGAAGGTAGCGGAGGCGGCCGACACGGGCGCGAACGCGTTCTACGACCGGGTGTTCGAGGCCAGCCACTTCGGCTGGATGGTCAACGGCTGGTGGCGGATCGTGTGGTTCGTCCTCGGCATGGCACCGCTGGCGCTGGCGGTGACGGGCCTGTCCACGTGGCTGTTCCGGCGCGGCGTGAAACGCAGGCGGGCGGCCGCGGCGTGATCGACGCGCTGGCGTTCACGATCACGGTCGGGTGCGTCGGCGGCGGTGTGGCCGTGCTCGTCCTGGCGCTGGCCGGGCGCTACCGGTGGCGGCGGATCGCGCCGACCCTGCTGGCGGTCCAGGTGCTGCTGGTGGTGCAGGCCGTGCTGGACGTGGTGGGCCTGGTGCGCGGTCACCGTCCCGGCGAGCCGGCGACCCACGTCGCGTACGTGGTCACGTCGTTGGTGGTGCTGCCGGCGGCCGTGGGGTGGGCGGGGCGGGGCGACGACCGGTGGACCGCCGCGGTGGTCGGCATGGCGCTCGTCGTGCTGGCCGTCGTCGTGGTCAGGATGATGACCACCTGGCGGTGACCGTTTGACTGGCCCGGTGACCGGGCATGACCCTATTCTTCGGCTAGCGACGAGGTCCTGGGGAGACAGCGGTGACCGTCATGGGTGGAAGCGGGCAGGGCCGGTCGGACGCCGAGGCGATGATCGCCGAGGCACGCAGGGCGCTGTGGGTCATGGTGTGGGTGCTGGCGGTCATCTGGGTGGTCCAGATCGTCAACGCGGCGCTGCACTACTCGCTGAGCTACGACTACGGCATCCGCCCGCGCGACGTCGGGTCGCTGCCCGACATCCTCAGCGCGCCGTTCCTGCACTTCAACTGGTCGCACATCGAGGGCAACTCGGGACCGCTGTTCATCTTCGGCTTCCTGGCGGCGTACCGGGGTGTGCGGAAGTTCCTGTCGGTGACCGTGCTGGTGGTGCTGACCAGCGGCGTCGGCTCGTGGCTGACCGGCGACCCGCACACCGTGGGCGCGGGCGCCAGCGGCGTGGTGTTCGGGTACTTCGGCTACATCCTGGTCCGGGGCGCGTTCGACCGGCACCGCATCGACATCGTCATCGGCCTGGTGATGGCCCTGTGCTTCGCCTACCAGTTCACCGTGCTGCTCCCGACGGAGGGCATCGACTGGCAGGGGCACGTCTTCGGCTTCGCGGGCGGCCTGCTGGGTGGCTGGCTGTTCCGGGATCGCCGGCCGAAGGCCGTCGCGGGACCGCCGTCGATGCCGACACTGGACCTGACCACGCCCCTGACCGAACAGGACAAGGCGAAGTAACGGTCAGGCCGCCCGGACCGCGCTGGCCAACAGAATCGACGCCGCGGCGGGCCATCCGCACATCAGCCGGTCGACGAGCCGCAGCGGTGACGGCACGTCGTGGTACCGGGCGCCGCGCACCGCGACGTCCACGAATCCGTTGGCGCGCAACAGGCTCACCAACGCACGCCGGGTGAACATGTGCAGGTGCCCGACCACCTGGGCACCCGGTCGGCCGTGGATCGCACGCAGGCTCACCTCGGAGAAGACCGGCTGCACACCGACCCCGAGCAGCACCCGGTTGTACCAGGCGGCCAGGTTCGGCGTGGACAGCAGCAGCACCCCGCCCGGCCGCAGCACCCGCCGGGCCTCGTCCAGTGCCGCGTCGGTGTCCACCAGGTGCTCGATGACCTCGCTCATGATCACCACGTCGGCGGCGCCGGACGCGATCGGCAGCGCGTCGACTCCGCCGCCCACCAGGTGGAACCCGTGCGCTCGGGCCGTGGCCACCGCCCGGGCCGACCAGTCGACGCCCACCACGTGGTGCCGCGGGTCGAGACCGGCCACCAGCGCCGTCGCCGCCCCGTCCCCGCAGCCGACGTCCACGATGGTCCGCGCGCCGCGGCCCGCCACCGCCGACGCCAGCATCCGCAGCTGCCGCCGGGCGCGGTCGGACCCGGAGCTGATCGGCACGTCCGGCCGGTCGTAGAAGTCGCGCAGCGACATCAGCCCACCACCGACGCCAGGTGCGTCCGGTGGGTCACGGCTTCCTCGATCACCTCGGCGAACCGGTCGACCGCCAGCGACCACCGCAGGCGGGCGGCGAACTCCCGTGCCCGCGCGCCCATCGCGAGCCGCCGTCGCTCGTTCAGCGCCAGGCTCGCCCATGCCGACGCGAAGCCACCGGACGTCGCCGCCAGCAGCCCGGTGCGCCCCTCCAGCACGGAGTCGCGCAGGCCGGGCACGTCGAACCCGACGGTCGGCGTGGACCGCGCCGCCGCCTCGACGACCACGATCCCCCAGCCCTCCATCACCGCCGGATGCACCAGCAGCCAGGCCGCGCAGAGCAGCCGGTGCTTCTCCGCCTCCGACACCCGCCCGGTGAACGTGACGCCCGCGCCGGCCAGCCGCTCCAACCGGGCCCGGTCCGGGCCGTCACCGGCGATCACCAGTTCACCGCCGGTCACCGGGCGCACCCGCTCCCACAGTGACAGCAACAGGTCCAGCCGCTTGTAGTCGGCCAACCTGCCCAACGCCAGGAACAGCGGCGTCCGCGACCGCGGCTCCTGCCGGCCGGGCAGCTCCACACCGTTGTGCAGCACGCGAATCCGGTCCGGTCGCACGCCGATCCCGGCCAGGTCCGTCGCACTGGATCGGGAAACGGTGAGAAACAAACTGTCCGTGTGGACGCGCGGCATCACGGTCCGCTCGGCGAACCGGCCGAGTGTCGACACCGGCGGCGGGTAACGCAGCGACCACAGGTCGGTGTGCACGTGGTTCACCAGGCACACGACGGGTCGTCCGCTCCACAGCGGTGCCAGGTACGGCAGGCCGTTGCACACCTCGACGACCACGTCGCACTCCGGGATGCGATGCCGGAAAGCGAAGGGGGCCAACAGGAACTGCGAATAGTCACCGCCGGAGCGGACGACGCGGTACGGCCGGTCGCCGACCTCGCCACCGCACAGCAGGGTGACCTCGTGGCCGCGCTCGACCATGCCGGACGCCAACTGGTCCACCAGCAGTTCGGAGCCGCCCGCACGCGGGCTGGCCAGGTCGCGCCACGCGACGATCACGATGTGTCGACGTTCGGCGACGGCGACCGGAACGGGCTCCGGCCAGGCGTGCGCATGCACCATGGAATCGACCCCATTAACGGTGAAAAATCGTCATCAACGGTCAAGAAACAGTGAGTGACCGGAGCGCGTCCGCCGTTCGGGCATCAAGTTCGGCGCCGGCTCGGAGGCTGGCGAAGAGCAGTTCACACAAAAGTGGTTCGAGTTCTTCGCGCGACGGTTCCCGACGGGACATCCATTCCCGGCAAATCGTTTCCACCTGGCCGACCCAGCCCCACGTCAGCAGACGCAGGAGCGACGATCCGCCATGTGGAGCAAGCCGTTCGTGCAGTCCCCGGGAAATTCGGAGCCGAACCTCTTTCCGAACCGATTCCATCTGCGTGCCCGGCAGGTAGGTGTGCCGGACCAGCGCCCGGTACCAGTCGGTCCGGTCGGTCACGTAGCCGACGTAGGCGTGGACACCGGCCGCGAGCCAGTCTTCGCCTGCCGACGCCGCCGAACCGAGCACCTCGGCCAGCATCCGGTCGCCGCACCAGCGCAGCGCGGCCGCGGCCACCTGGTCCTTGCCGCCGAAGTAGTGGTACAGCAGCGGCCGGGACATCCCGGCCGCCGCCGCGATGTCCTCGACCAGGATCTCCTCGTAGGGCATGGTGCTGAGCAGGTGCAACGCCGCTTCCATCGCCGCCTGCCGGCGCTCGGCCGGCGATCTTCGTTCCTGACGCCTGGCCTGGGCGTTCCTGCTCACGACTCCTTCCTACAGCAGCCGGGCAGGGCTGTCCCGGCGAACCGGGAAGCCACGCTCGCTCTCGCACCGCCCAGCCCTCCCGCGTCAGCTCCCGTAGGTGAAGACAGGCACGTTGGCCTGGTGCGGCTGCGCGTTCGCGGCGGACACCATCAACACGGCGAGTGCGATCGCCAGCGCGACGGAAACCACCACCGTGAGCACCGCTCCGACAGTTAATTTCCACATTATTACGGCGCCCTCCGAACCGTTGCGCGCCTGATTGAACAGTGGCTGTGCCACCACGTCGCCGACCGGTGCCGTGTATTGCGGCTAATCCGTTGTCGGCCACAGGATCAACCGCGCCGTGGGGATCACGGCCGTGCAGGGTGCTCAATCAACACCCTCACTTGACACCGTGTCAAGAGTCATTCTAGTTTTCCCTGCCTAGACATCATCACGGCATCCGCGACGACATCAAAGCTCGATTTCTTGTCGTCCGCCCAGTTTCCCAGCCAACGACGACGGGAGACCGAACTCGTGCGTCTGTCCCGAGGGTTGCCGGCGCGTCCGGTGGCCGGTTTCATCGTGCTCGGCGTCGGTGTGCTGTGTCTGGCCCTGGTTCCGTTGGTGCACTGGTACGTGCTGCCCCGTGTCGAGGTGCTTCCGTTGGACGAGAACACGACGTCGGTGAGCACCGGCCGGGGCACCTACATCGACCAGGCCACCGGCAAACCCGTCGGGCCCACCACGTTGACGGTCACCACGCACGTCCTCGGGGACGTCGCGGCGGGCGAAGCCACCGGATACGCCGTCTGGAACATCTCCACCACGGTGGACACTCCGGACTCGCTGCGCAAGCGGGACCCGCGCCGGTCGCTGGACTGGACGCTGGAACGCTGGGTCGGCGACCGGCGCACCGACCAACCGGTCGCCTGCTGCGGCGCCAGCCCGCACTTCGATGGCAACGCCTACGTCAAGTTCCCGTTCAACGTGGCCAAGGGGACGTACGACTTCTGGAATCCCAAGGCCAGACAGGCGTTCCCGGTGCGCTACACCGGCACCGCCGACGTCGGCGGCCTGCGGCTGTACCGGTTCCAGGGCACGGTGCCGCCCACGAAGATCGGCAGCACCCAGGTGCCGGGCACGCTGGTCGGCCTGCGGTCCTCGGCCATGACCGACGTGGACGAGTGGTACCGGGACACGGGCACCGAGATCGACGTCGACCCGCTGTCCGGCATCCCCGTCGTCACGGTGCAGCACACGGTGACGACGTTCCGGCTGCCCGGTTCGGGCACCGACCGGCTGACGGTGCTCGCCGCCACGTTCACCACCGACCGGGCCAGCAGGGACACGCTGGTCGCGCTGGTGAAGGACACCGACCAGAAGCTCACGCTGGTCCAGCGCACGCTCCCGATGGTGCTGCTGGCCGGCGGATCGGTGCTGGTGGTGGTCGGGGCGATGCTGGTCGTGGTGGCGGTGCGGCGATCGAGGAGGACGGCGTGACACGGACACCGGCACCCGACGGACTGCGCAGGTCCGCCCGGTTGTTCCGCGCGTTCCGGGTGGAACAGACCGAGCCGGAACGGTTCTACACGACGCTCGCGCACGACACGGTCCGGCAGCTGCGCGCCTACGGTCCGCTGGCCGACCGGACGGTCGTGGACGTCGGCGGTGGCGCGGGCTACTTCGGTGATGTGATCCGCGAACAGGGCGCCCGGT
>DASZXM010000841.1:0-1929 GCA_035546415.1 Pseudonocardiaceae bacterium | reverse complement strand
GCCGATCGGTGGTGTCCCGTCGCCGGTCAACGGCTCGCTGATGGTGGCCGCGACCGTGCCCTCGGTGGGTCCGTAGGCGTTGACCATGTGCCGGTTGCGGCACCAGCGCGCCACCACGGCAGGCGGGCACGCCTCGCCCGCGACGACCACGGTCACCCAGTCCGGCAGGCCGCCGACCGTCTCCACGGCGGACAGCAGGGACGGCGGCATCGTCACGTGCGTGATGCCCAGCTGTTCGACCAGTTCCACCCGCGGCAGGCCCGTCGCCGACCGCGTCCAGTCCGCGACGACCAGCGCCGCACCGGACAGCAGCGTCGTCCAGACCTCCGAGACGGACGCGTCGAAACTCACCGAAGCGTGCTGCAGCCGGCGTTTCCCGGGCCCCAGACCCAACCGGTCCCGCTGGGCCACCACCAGGTTGGCCACGCTGCGGTGCGCCACCACGACACCCTTGGGCCGGCCGGTGGACCCGGACGTGTAGATCACGTAGGCCGCGTGGTCCGGCCGTAGCCGGCGAGTGCGCTCGGCCTCCGTGACGGAGTGTCCGGCGAACCCGGTGATCCGGGCGTCGACCGCCGGGTCGTCGACCGCGATCACGTCGGTGACGTCCGTCGGCACCACGTCCCGCGCGGCCGTCGTCGTGACGACACAACGGACCTGCGCGTCCGTCATCATGAACCGCACTCGCGCGGCGGGGTAGCCGACGTCCACGGGCACGTACGCACCGCCCGCCTTCGCCACGGCCAGCACGGCCACCACGAACTCGACGGACCGCCCCAGCACCAGCGCCACGGTCGTTTCCGGACCCACGCCACGGGAAATCAGCAGGCGGGCCAACCGGTTGGACCGGTCGTCCAGCTCCCGGAAGGAAACCGAGAGGTCCTCGGCGATCAGCGCGATCTCGTCGGCCGACGCCGCGGCCCGGGCGGCGAACAGTTCGGGCAGGGTCCGGACAATGTCGCCCCGCGGGCCGTCCGGAATGGTTCCTGGTGCGACGGGTGCCGAAGAAGCGGCGCCGGACCCAGTCATCACGTGTTCCTCCGTCCAATCTCGCGCGTTGGCGCGAATATCCGGAGGCAGAGACGTGCTCGAATTCCGGTACACCACAGGTCATGAATGGATGCCCGTGCGGCCAGCCCCCGGTTTGGTCCGACGCCACCCAATCTCCACCGGGCCGCACATTCCGGTCAAGGTGACGTAGATCATCGGACTTTCTCTGAATCCACGGCAACTTTTCACGGCTGACAATGCGTAGAGGTGCTTGAGGGAAAACGGGTAAAAATTGCGCCGAATGGAAGGCAACCTGCCGCGGACTTTCGTATTCACCGAGTTCAACGCGTGCGCGCGAATGACCGGACGCGGGGACGTGGGCTCAGGCGCCCGCTCAACGCACTGGCGGTGAGGGCGGCGTAGCGCCCGTTGCGCGCCATCAGCGTCGCGTGGGTGCCGAGTTCGACCACCCGGCCGTGGTCGAGCACGGCGATCTGGTCGGCGTCGCGGACCGTGGAGAGCCGGTGGGCGATCGTGATCGTGGTACGGCCTTCGGCCAGGGCGTCGAATGCTTGTTGCACGGCGCGTTCGGTCTCGTTGTCCAGTGCGCTGGTGGCCTCGTCCAGGACCAGGACGCGCGGGTTGCGCAGCAGGGTGCGCGCGATGGCGATGCGCTGTTTCTCGCCGCCGGAGAAGCGGTGGCCGCGCGCCCCGACCATGGTGTCGTACCCGTCGGGCAGGCCACTGATCAGGTCGTGGATCCGCGCGGCCCGCGCGGCCTGTTCGATCTCCGCGTCGGTGGCGCTCGGCTGGGCGTAGCGCAGGTTCTCCCGGACCGTGGTGTGCAGCAGGTAGGTCTCCTGGCTGACCACGCCGACGACCTGGGCCAGGTCGGCAAGGCGCATCTGGCGGATGTCGACGCCGTCGATCGTGATGGCG
>DASZXM010000840.1:0-21477 GCA_035546415.1 Pseudonocardiaceae bacterium | reverse complement strand
CTGCCTGCGCCAGGGGTTTGTCATCGAGCAACCGGCGGACTTCGGCGAGCCGCTCTGCCACGAACTCCCGGTCGAACTCGCCGATGAATCCACGCAACAGAGCCAGACCTTCCAAACCGAGCAGGTAGGCCAACGGGTGTTCGTAGATCACCGGCTTGGCGCTAGCCACGCATCCGGCGCCGAACCAGCGAGTTTCCTGCGCGAGCGATGGTCTCGGCATGGTGGCGCCAGCTCAGGGTTCCGGTTCGGCGACCTGGCGAGGCTCACCGCGTGGTCCTACCTGGATCGCTCATCGCGCTCGTCGCTGCCCCGGGCGACGAGCTGTTCCCCGACCGCGTTGAACCGTTCGAGGAAGTCGGCGATGAGTGACAGTTGCTCGTCGGTGTAGGTGTCCAGGATCGCCGTCGTCGCCGTGGTGAGCGGTGCGAACAGTGTGGCCGTCTCGGCCTCGTGTCGGCCGGTCGACGCGACGAACACGCGGCGCCGGTCGTGGTCGTCGCGGATGCGTCGGACGAAGCCGCGGCGCTCCAGTCGGTCGAGGGCGGCCGTCGTTGCCGACGTGCTCAGGCCGGTGATCTCGGCCAACCGGCTCGGGGTCAGGTTCGGCACGTTGCGGGCGGCGTCCAGGCACTTCAGGTCCGTCATGCCCAGTCCGAGCCGGTCCGCGATGGTCTGGTGGATGAGCAGCCGGTACGTCGAGGCGCGCCGCATCAGTTCGGACAGCCCGGTCAGCACCTCTGCGCGGCTTGACAACCGTTCCTCCCGACAGGATTATTCGATTAATCGAACTTTCCCGTCGACAGGAAAGTTCGCCGACCGGGATCATCCTACGGGCAGGGGGAAGCACGCGATGCGACAGGCAGGGCTGAGTGCCGACGACGAGGCGGCGATCCACGAACTGTTCCGCGCCATGGGGGACGCCTGGGCGCGCGGCGACGGTGCCGGTTACGCAGCCGTGTGCACCGACGACGCGCGTTACGTGACAGCGTCGGGCCTGCGCCTGACCGGGCGTCGGGCCATCGCCGAGGCCCATCAGCGGATCTTCGACACCGCGATGCGGGGCACCCGTCTGGACATCGACCACCCGATCGAACTGCAGCCCGTCGCACCCACCGTGGTACTCGCGCACGCCACCGGCACGGTGGTGTTCCCGGGGACCGACGACCAGCGGCCACGGGGCACCGGGATGCTGACGATCGTCGCGGTCGTTGACGGCGACGCATGGCGGTTCGTGTCGTTCAGCAACACACCCGTCGAGCGGGCGCGGGCACTGTGACCCACAGCCATCCGGTGTGGCGGGCGGACGGCCACCCGCCACACCGAAATCGACTATCGGCTCACTGCAGCGACCACTGCTGGTTGCTGCCGCCGCTACAGTTCCACAACTGAACCAGTGCGCCGTTCGCGGTCGACGCGTTCGACACGTCCAGGCACAGTCCGGATTGGACACCCGTGACGGTGCCGTTGCCGTTCAGCGTCCAGTGCTGATTGCTCTGGCCGTTGCACGACCAGACGATCACCTTCGTGCCGGCCGCCGTCCCCTGGCCGTTGGCGTCCAGACACAGCGTCGTGCCGGACACGGTGACGGTCAGCTCACCGGCCGCCGTGTGCGTCCAGGTCTGGTTCGCCGCACCGCTGCACGACCAGATCTGCTGCTGCGTGCCCAGGGTGGTGGTCGAGTTCGGGTCGTCGAGGCATTTGCCCGCGCCGACCGCGTGCAACGCGCCGGTGCTGCCGCCGCCCGAACTGCCGCCCGTGCCGTACCCGGCGGCGACGATGTTGGCCTGCACCGCGCTCTCGGTGGACGCCGACGGATACCCGGACGTCATCACGCCCTCGTAGAACGTGCCGGCCGAACCCTTGCTGTTGTCCCCGCCGATGCCCAGGATGATCGCGCCCTCCTTGTGCATCGGGTTGTAGCCCGAGACGTTCGGGCGCGGTCCACTGTAGAACGTCGACAGGCCGCCGGACTGCGCGTCGCCACCGAGGATGGCCCACTGGTTCGGCCCGCCCTCGATCATCGCCGTGGTGTACCGGTGATTGATGGTCGGGTCGTTGGCGTTGTAGCCCGCGTTCACGCCGGAGTACAGGCCGTTCTCCATGTCCGCCATGATCCACGGACCGTTGCCGGTGCCGTAGCCCCAGACCTTGATGTTGCCGAAGTAGATGGCCTCCATGTGACCGTTGCCGGTGTCGTTGTTGCTCGTCTCGGCGTTGCCGTAGTCGAAGCAGCAGCCGCCGTTGTAGTGCGTGCCGTCGAAGATCGCGTACTCGCCCTCGGCGGCGTCGCCGGTCGCGATGCCCGACGTGTGGTCGTCGCGGTAGCCGGTCCCGGGGGCCACGTACACGCCGTACGCCTTGTGGCCGGCCAGGGTCGTCGGCGCGGCCGTCGCATTGGCCAGGTTGTCCGGGCCGCCCGCCGCCCCACCGCCAGGTGCCTGGGTGAGGTTGTTGCCACGTCCGCTCTGGTCGTAGATCACGGTGATCACGCAGGTGGTGCCGGCACAGAACGAGTCCTGTGCGGCGGCGTTGGCGTAGCCGCCCGCGCTCAGGACGCCGATGTTCATGGTCGCGTTGTCCGACGCGCGCCGGACCTGGTACAGCGAGCCGCTGTACGACGCGTACAGCGCCCGCGTCGTGCTGTGCGCCGCCACGCACGGCGTGCCGCCCGCCGCATAGATGTCACACGGCCCCGACGACGCCGCCTGCGCGGTACCCGTGCCGACCAGCAGGCCGATGGCCACCGTGCACGCCGCCAGTACACTGAAGACCGCCGTTCTCGCCGACGGCCGGCCTAACCAAGGGTTCATTCCCGACTCTCCTCGTTCTTGCTCACCATCGAGCCCAGGAGCACGTTCGATATTTCGAATACCATTCGACCGGTCGGACCGACGATAATGACGGGATCGGCCGCCACGCAAGAACCGCCGCCCCGGTGACAACCGTCAACGGCGATCCGCGACGCGGCGGCCGGAGACGGCCGTCGCCGGGCATGAAAGTTCCCGGATGCGCGGTCAGGACCGCGGCGCGGAGCCCGGGGCCGGGTGGACGCCCAGGACACAGGCCACCGGCGGGTCCAGGGGCAAGGTTTGGATGCTCAGCCGGCCGAAGCCGGCCGCCGTGAGCAGGCCCTCGATCTCCCGACCGGCCCGCTGGGAGGTCTCCGCCGTCGCGCCGGGACAGCGCGGCTGGGACGCGATGGCGATACGTCCACCGGGCACCAGCCGTCCGCGCAGCTCGGCGAGCCGCTCGGCGGGCGCGGGCCAGAACCCCAGGGCGTTGACCGCGACAATGGCGTCGAACGGCCCGTCCAGGGCGGGTGGAATGCGTTCGACCGACGCCTCGACCAGGGTGACCCGCCCGGCCCGGATGGCGGCGGCGTTGCGCCGGGACGCCCGCCGAAGCATCACCCCGGAGTGGTCGATGCCGTACACGTGCGCCGCGCCGGCGCGGACCAGCGCCTGGACCGCGATGCCGGGGCCGAAGCCGATCTCCAGGATCCGGCTGTCCGGCCGCACGTCCAGCAGCGAGACCACCCAGCGGCTGCGCAGCCGGTTGGACGGGCGGTGGGCCATCTCCCACGCGGTCACGTACCCGGCCGCGCCCCGGGGATGATGGGCCTGGCCGACGACGTCGCGGTCCAGGACCCGCACGGCGGCCGTGCCGGCACGCGCGACGCCGTACTCCACGGCCGCCGTCACCGTCCGCCGCACCGCCCGTGGAATGCTTGCCTCATGTCGTCTTTCCATGGCCGGCAGTCAACGTCTTCAAGTGCACCTGAAGTCAACAAGCCGGACGACCTGCTGACCATCGGCGAACTGGCCCGCCGGACCGGAGTCAGCGCATCGGCGCTGCGCTACTACGAGGAAGTCGGCCTGCTCCCCCCGCCCGTCCGGATCTCCGGACGGCGCCGCTACCCCGCGTCGGCGGCCCGGGTGGTCGGCACCATCCTGCTCTACAGCGACGCGGGCTTCACCCTGGCCGAGCAGAAGGCCCTCATGGCGGCGCACCGGAACACGCCCGGCGAATGGGGCCGGATCGCCCGGCGCAAGCTCGCCGAACTCGACGAGCGGATCGCCAGGGCGCAGGCCGCCCGCGAGGCCATCGTGCACGGCCTGCGCTGTCCGCACGAGGACATCACGCAGTGCCCCAACTTCGACGCGGGCGTCGATGCCCGGCTGGCCGGCCAGCCGCTGGCCCGATCCCACCAGCGGTTGCACGCCACGGGTTCGCCGAGCTGACGATCAGCGATCCCGCTGCGGCAGCACTCCCCCTGATGAGATCCTGTTCGCATGTCCGGGGCGGGTGACGACGACAGCGGCGAGCAGGTCGACGTGCTCGTCCTCGGTCCCGTCGCCGTGCGGGTGTCCGATGAGGTCCACGAACCGTCCGGGTTGCCCGCGGCCGTCCTCGGCGCGTTGGCGCTCGCCGGTCCCGAGGGGCTGCCCGACTCCGACGTGGTGGCCGCCACCTGGTCGGAGCGTGCGCACGACGTCAGCCGGTCCATGTTCGGCGTCGCCGTGCACCGGACCCGCCGTTGGCTGGCCGAGACCGCAGGCGACCGACTGCGCATCGACCGGAGGGCCACCGGATACGTCCTGGTCGGTGGCCGCGTCGACGCGCACCGGTTCCTGCATGCCTGTGCCGAGGCGGCCGACGTGCCCGACGAACGGCGAGCGGGACTGCTGGCCGATGCGCTGCGGCTGTGGCGGGGAACGCCGCTGACCGGCATCGAGCCACGCGGGCCGGTGTCCGTCCTGGTCCAGCGACTCGTGCGTGCGCAGCGCGACGCCGTCATCGACTACGGCCGGGTGTCGATCCGACTGGGCCGACCGGCGGCCGCGGCCGAAGCACTGCTGCCGGTGGCCGAACGGGAGCCGTTGGACGAGGTCGTGCACGCCGTGCTCATCGAGGCGCTCGCCGCGGAGGGCCGACGCACCGAGGCGCTGCACCGGTACGACCTGGTGCGCCGCCGGCTCGCCGACGAACTCGGCGTCGATCCCGGCCCACTGCTCGGGGAGACGTTCCTGCGCGTGGTGCGCGCGGAGTCGGACCCGCCCGCCACGGCGACGTCGATCGTGCCCGCACAGCTGCCCCCGGACGTTACCGGCTTCACTGGGCGGTCCACCGAACTGTCCGATATGGACCGTGCGGTGGCGGACCGGGTCGCGAACGGGTCGGCGATCGTGGTGATCACCGGCATCGGCGGCGTCGGCAAGACCGCGCTCGCGGTGCACTGGGCGCACCGGGCGGCACCCGGGTTTCCCGACGGGCAGCTGTACGCGGACCTGCGCGGCTACGGCGATCGGCGACCCGTGCCCCCGCTGGTGGCGCTCGGCCGGTTCCTGCGCGCGCTGGGCGTCCCCGGCCGGGAGATCCCCGACGACCCGGACGAGGCGGCCGCGCTGTACCGATCGGTGCTGGCGCACCGCAGGGCGATCGTGGTGCTGGACAACGCGGCCGGCACCGATCAGGTCCGGCCGCTGCTGCCCGGCGCGGGCGGCTCGGTCGCCCTGATCACCGGGCGGCGCAGGTTCGACGGCCTGGTCGTCCGGGAAGCCGCGCGCCGGATCGCACTGGACGGCCTGGCACCGGCGGAGTCGCTGCGGCTGCTGGCCTCCGCCGGCGACGGCCGGATCGGCGCCGACCGCGCTGCGGCGGCGGAACTGGCGGCGCTGTGCGGACATCTTCCCCTCGCGCTGCGCATCGCCGCCGCGGACCTGGCTGCCCAACCGCATCGGACGGTCGCCACCCACGTCACCGCGCTGCGCGGTGACCGGCTGACCGGGCTGGCCATCGACGACGACCCGGATCTGTCCGTGCGAGCCACGTTCGCGTTGTCCTACCAGCGGTTGACCGACGCCGACCGGCGGTTGTTCCGGCTGCTGTCCGTCGTGCCGGGAGCGGATGTCGACACCGCGGCCGTCGCCGTGCTGACGGGCACGGCCGACGTGGCCGACGGCCTGGCCCGCCTGGTGGACGCACAACTGCTGCGTCGACAGGACGGCAGGTTCTCGTTCCACGACCTGATCGGTGAGTACGCGCGGGAACGTGCCCGCGACGACGAGGACCCGACCGTGACCGCCGCCGCGCGCACCCGCCTGTTCGGCTGGTACGCGGCCACGGCCCTGGTGGCCAACAACATCCTGCACAAGGCCGCCATCCGGATGCCGGTGCCGGCCGACGCTCCGGCGGGCATGCCGCTGGCCGACGCCGATGCCGCACGCCGCTGGTTGGAAGCCGAGTTCGCCAACCTGTGCGCCGTGGTCCAGGACGCCGCCGAACACGGACCGTACGAGATCGCGTGGTGGCTGGCCGACACCCTCGACGGGTACTGCTACTTCAACGGCCTGGCCACCGAGCGGCGAACCAACAACGAACTCGCGATGCAGGCCGCCGCCAAGGCGGACGACCGGCTCGGCACGGCGGCCGCCACCCTCAACCTCGCCCACTCCACGTCCATGTCCCACGGCGCCACGGCCGACCAGACCGTCGACCTGTACACGGCTGCGGCGACGGCCGCACACGACTCCGGCTGGGTGGACGGCGAACTGCACGCGTTGGACGGGCTGGCCTCCGTGTTCACGTTCGGTGGCCGTCCGGCGGAGGCGGTCGAACTGTTCGACCGGGTGATCGAGCGCAGCCGCGAGTCGGGCCTGGTCGTCAACGAGATCCTGGCCATCGGCAACCTGGGGGTCACCTACGAGGTACTCGGCAGGCTCGACGCGGCGCTGGCGTGCCAGCGCGAGCACGTCGAGCGGTTCCGCGAACTGGGCAAGCCGGCCAACGTCATGTACGCGCTGGCGAACCTCAGCTCCGTCCAGCACAACCTGGGTCGGCTCACGGACGCGCGGCACAGTGCCCGCGAGGCCCGTGAACTGGCCGAGCGGCACCAACTCCCACCGCCCGGCTCGGCGACCGACACGCTGATCAGAACCTACCTCGACCTCGGTCTGCTCGACGAGGCGACCACCGAGGCGGAGGCGCTGCTGATCCGAGCGACGCAGGCGGGCAACGACTATCAGCGGGACAACGCCCACTGCGCACTCGGCGACGCCGCACTGCGCCGACGGCGATGGCGGGACGCGCTGCGGCACTACCGGCTCGTCGCCGAATCGGCGAACGCCGGGTGGTTCGTCACCAGTTCGGTGGCCGGAGTCGGCATGGCCCTGGCGTCCAGCGGCCTGGGCCGCCACGACGAGGCACTCGGGCACGCGCGGCAGGCGTTGGCCACGGCCGACCGGGTCGCCTGCCGGTTGGAGGAGGCCGGAGCGCTGACGGCACTGGCCGTCGCGCACCACGGCCGTGGTGACCACGACGAGGCGGCCACCCATGCCGAACGAGCGGTCGACATCCTGTCGGCCAGTGGTGCCCGGCTGCGTGCCGCGCGCGCACTGGACGTACTCGCCGTCGTGCGTGCCGCGCAGGGCCGGACGGCGGCCGCGACAGCCCACCGGCGAGCGGTCCGCCTGACACTGGACGAGACGGGGGCGTCCGAGTCGGGCTCACCGTCGGCGATGTTCGGTTGGGACGTACGGCTGGACGGCTGATCGAGTGTGCGTGCCGGACGTGACTCACATGGTGCCGTTGTCGGCCAGGTCGTTGACGATCGCGTTGTGCACCAGGTTCCTAGTCACGGTCCACGCTCACCCGCTCGGTGTCGGGCGTCGCGGCGATCCGGTAGCCGACGCCGGCCACGGTGGCGATGATCCCGGGTTCGCCCAGGCGTTTGCGCAGTGCCGAGACGGTGATGCGCACGGCGTTGGTGAACGGGTCGGCGTTCTCGTCCCACGCGCGTTCCAGGAGTTCTTCGGCGCTGACGACACCGCCTTCGGCGGCGACGAGGACTTCGAGCACGGCGAACTGTTTGCGGGTCAGCGCGATGTAGCGGCCGTCGCGGTAGACCTCGCGCCGGAACGGATCCACGCGCAGGCCCGCCATCTCGCGCACCGGCGGTCTGTTGTGGGCACGCCTGCGGTCGAGTGCCCGCAGCCGGAGCACGAGTTCCCGGAGTTCGAAGGGCTTGGTGAGGTAGTCGTCGGCACCGAGCCCGAACCCGGATGCCTTGTCGTCCAGCCGATCGGCCGCGGTGAGCATGAGGATGGGCATGCCGCTGCCGGAGGCGACGATGCGCCGGGCGACCTCGTCACCGGACGGACCGGGGATGTCCCGGTCGAGCACGGCGATGTCGTAGGTGTTGACGCTCAGCAGTTCCAGCGCTGTGTCGCCGTCGCCCGCGGTGTCGGCCGCGATCGCTTCCAGGCGCAGGCCATCACGGATGGCCTCGGCCAGATAGGGCTCGTCCTCGACGATCAACACCCGCATACTTACGGGATCGTAGGGCCAGGAGGTTATCGGCGGCATATCGAAAACCTCGGGCGGCCGCCACCACCGGCGCCGACAGCGGGAGCGTTACGGGACGGGTCGGTGAAACCGGCGACGCGCGTGTCGCGCGACCGATACGGTCTGGACCATGACTCGTTCGTCCGGATCACCGGATGATGTCGCCCTGCTCGGTGACGTGTGGAGCTGTTGGCTGCGCGCGGGCCGGCGGATGCCGGCGGCAGCCTGGGAACGGGCGTCCGGGCTGGGCGACTGGACGGTCCGGGAGTTGTACGCCCACGTCGCCCGTGGCGTCACCACCTTGGCCGGCCTGGTGGCCGAGCCCCTGCCGGGCGGCGAGCCGGAACTGGCCGACGCCGCGAGCTACTTCGGCACGCTGATGCGCCGCGACGCCGCCGCACAGGTCGCGAGCGCGGCACGGGAGTTCGCCAGGACCGCCACCGGTCTCGTCGACCACTTCGACGGTCCCGCGACGACGGCGCTCGCCGACGCCCGAGACGCTGGGGCGTCGGTGGTGCCGACCGTCGCCGGTTCGATGCGGCTGTCCGACTACGTGCCGACCAGGGTGGTCGAGGCCACGGTGCACCTGCTCGACCTGCGCGCCGCCGTGCCCGAGGTGGACCTGCCGCCCCGGCGGGCGATGAGCAGGACCGTCGACGTGCTCGTCGATCTGATGCCCGCGCCGGACTTCATCCGACTGGCCACCGGCCGGCCGAACGCATCGGCGCCGTTCCCGGTGCTGACCTGACAGGAGACCGATGTCGATCCCCGCAGACCAACGCGCCCGCCGGCACCTCGGCGGTCTGGTCACGACCAGGGCGGCCGCCGAGGACACGAACGGCTCGCTGGCCGTCGTGGAGGAACGCGCCGCCCGCGGCTACACGACACCGCCGCACGTGCACCGGCGCGAGGACGAAACCTTGTTCGTCATCGACGGCACGCTGGAGTACACCGTCGACGGTGTCACGGCGACGGCGGGTGCGGGCGAGGCGGCGTTCCTGCCGCGCGGTCGGCCGCACACCTTCGCCGTCGTCTCGGCACAGGCCCATTTCCTGGTGATCATCACGCCGGGTGGTTTCGAGCGGTTCTTCGGCGAGGTGAGCCCGCCCGCGTCGGCGGACGAGCGGTCGGTCACCGATCCGGCCCGCATGGTCGAGTCGGCGGCCGCGTTGGGCACCACCGTGTTCCACGGCAACGATTCGGCCCTCGCCGCGGCCGCCACCGTGGCCACCTCGACCGCACCGGGCGAGATCGCGGCCGCCTACCGCGTGATCGAGGACGCCGTGGCGGGACCGGGACCGGTGGCACCCGAGCCGCTGGCCACCCTGCTGGCCGATGTGTCGTTGACGCGCCTGGCCGAGCATCCGGCGCACGCACGGTCACTGACCCTGCTGGGCATCCTGGTCGAACGCACCGGTGCGGACGTCGGCGACCGGGTGTCGGAGTTGGTGAAGGCCGTCCGGGCGGACTGGCCGGAGGCGACGGCCCTGGCCGCGGCATACTTCTTCGCGCACTTCCCGGCCGCGTTCGGCGAGATCGACGCCGCGCTGAGCACGACGGTGCTGACCGAGCCGGATCGCGCCCGGCTGCGCCGCTGTCTGGCGGTGCCCGGTCCCCGGGCGCTGGAGCAACTCGGCCGGGTGTGGCCGTCACCGACGACGTGGGCGCTCGACGCGCGCGAGGCCGATCTGGACCGGCGGTGGCGTGCGACGCTCGACCTCGCCGCGGAAACCGTTGCGGCGCTGTGGGAATCGGAGACCACGGCGCTGCTTGCCTATCTGGGAGCCAAAGCTGAGCACGCGATCGAACGGACCGTCGATGCTGGCTGACACCTTCGCGTGCCCGACGTGTCACGGACCGCTGGCCGCCGAGGTGGACGGTCTGGCGTGCGCGTCCTGTCGTCAGGTCTACCCCACCGGTGCCGGCTATCCGGACTTCGCGCCGGATGTGCGGATGAAACCCGGGCTCGGCCCGTTCTACCTGCAGGACCCACTGCACGTCCCGCGGTACGAGCGGGAGACGCGGGTGGCGTTCCTCGACATCATGGGTGCGAACTGGGACCGTGACCTCACGCCCGAGGACGAGGACGACTACCTGCGGACCCACCTGGTTCCCGGACCGGCGCCGGTGCTGGACCTGGGCTGCGGAGCCGGTCGCTGGACGCGGACGATCGCGCGGGACGTGGGAATGTCGCGGGTGATCGGGTTGGACCTGAGCGTCGCCATGATCGACACGATCCGGCGGGAGCTGCCCGACCTGTGTGTGGTGCGGGGCACCGCGTCGGCGCTCCCGTTCGCCGACGGGACGCTGGCCGCGGTCAACTGCTCGAACGCGCTGCAACTGCTGCCCGACCCGCGCGCCGTCCTGCGGGAGGTCGGTCGCTGCCTGCGGCCGGGCGGCGTGTTCACGGCGTTCACGTTCCGGCAGGCCGACCGGCCCGCCTACCGATACTTCCAGCAACGGCACGAGCAGACGTTCAACGTGCGCTCGTTCCAGGTGACCGAGCTGGTCACGTGGCTGGGCAGCGCCGGCATGGACCTGCTGGACCTGCGGACACGCGCCACCATGATCCTGTTCACCGCACGGCGGTGAGCCGTGTCGACCGTCGCCCGTGCCGGCGGCCCGACGACAGCCCGGCGTGGCACGATCGCACGGTGGCCACCAGTCCCGCCGCGACGCAGCGGCTGCGCGACCTCGCTCAGCTGTGCCGTGTCCGCGACCGGATCGACCGGGAACACGCCCGCCCGCTGGACGTCGAGGCGCTCGCCCGCGGTGTGCACATGTCGGCCGGTCACCTCAGCCGCGAGTTCCGGCGGGCCTACGGCGAGTCGCCCTACAGCTACCTCATGACTCGGCGCATCGAGCGCGCGATGACGCTGCTCCGGCGTGGCGACCTCAGCGTGACCGAGGTGTGCTTCACGGTCGGCTGCTCGTCGCTGAGCACATTCAGCACCCGGTTCACCGAACTGGTCGGCATGCCGCCCGGCGCCTACCGGCGGCACGCGGCGAACGCGACGGAGGGCTTGCCTTCGTGCGTGGCCAGGCAGGTGACCCGGCCCATCAGGGTGACATCGGTCAGGAATCGACAAGCCCGCTCACCAGCGCGGACCTAGGGTGACCGCCATGGGCATCACAATCCACCAGGCGTTCCTCCCGCACACCGACCCGGAGGCATCCCTTGCCTTCTACCGGGACACGCTCGGTTTCGAGGTCCGCAACGACGTCGGCTATGCCGGGATGCGTTTCCTCACCGTCGGCCCGGCCAACCAGCCCGACACCTCCATCGTCCTGTCGCCGCCGGCCATCGACCCCGGCATGATCGACGACGAACGTCGCATGATCCTCGAGATGATGGCCAAGGGCACGTACGCGGCCATCGTCCTGGCGACGACAGACCTTGACGGCACCTTCGAGCGGCTGCGGGCCAGCGGTGCCGACGTCGTCCAGGAGCCGACCGCGCAACCCTACGGGGTGCGCGACTGCGCCGTCCGTGACCCGGCGAACAACCTGATCCGCATCCAGGAACTGCCCTGAGCCCTCCGGTGGTCAAACGCCGCCCGGTCGGCTGTCCACGGCCGGCTCGGCGGTGACCGGCTCCGCCGGTTCGGCCTCGGCACGCAGGATTCGCCAGGCCACGTACACACAGGCGGTCAGCGCGGGGAGGGCGAGGACGGTGTTGGCGATGCCCAGCGGGATCACCTGTCCGGTCAGGTAGAGCGGGACCATCACTGCCGTGGCGACCGCGAACTTCGCCAGGAAGACGGCCGTGCACAGCTGGTAGCGCCGCCGCCGGGCACGGTCCCGTCGCCAGCCGGACCGGTCGCCCCGCGCCGCTCCGACCGCCACGCCGATCAGCGGCCACCGCACCAGCATGGACAGCAGGAACACGGTTGCCCCGGCCACGCTGACCACCACGCCGACGAGGTAGAAGTCCACTCCGCGCCCGGTGCTGCCGGCCAGGGCCGCCGACACCGCCACGACACACAGCCCACCGGCCGCCTGCCAGTACTTCCGGTCGCTCCACACCCGGACCACGGCGAGCACGAGCACGGCGCCCACCGCGATCAACGCGGACATCGCCACCCGACCGGTGACCAGGTACGCCACCAGGTACACCGCCCGGGACGCGACGGCCTCGGCGACCGTGCGCCAGCCGCCCACCGCGGCGAACAGCGACAGCGACCGCTGGGTCAGCATCGTGACGTTCACACACCCACCTCCGCCGTGGCCCCGGCGACGGCACGGGTGCCGCCCGCGACCATGTCCCGGCGCAGGGCGTTCTCGTAGTCGCCGATCGCGGCGTGCAGGTCCTGTTCGCCACGATCGGCCCGGGCCAGGGCGTCGCGGAGGCGGTGTGCGTCGCGCATTGCCAGGTTGCCGCCGAACCCCGGTGCCAGGCGGATCGCGTCGCCCAGGACCGTGACCGAGCCGGCCGGCCACGCCGGCACCGGCGGGATCGTGCCGATCCGCAGCGTGACCGGCACGTGCCGCCATGCCCGGTCGACCACCAGCCGCAGTGTCGGGTGCAGGTCCGCGACCAGTTCCCCGGCCCGGTGCCACAGCGCCTCCCCCGAACCCGGCGGGCCGAGCCGCTCCCGCGTGACGGGCAACGCCCACATCACGTAGTCCTCAAGGTCGGCGACGGCGTCGTGGCGCAGCGCCGGCAGCCATTGCGCCCGTGCGGCCAGCGGTGGCCGGGTGAAGCGCAGCACGCCCAGCACCATCGTCGTGTCGCGCTGCCGCACGGCTGCCGGGCTGTCCCCGATCAGTTCGGGCAACCCCGTGCCGGCGACGGCGCGCAGCGGTGTCGCGCCCATCACCGTGCGCCGGCCCGTGTCGACCACCCGGGCGTGCGGCAGGTACTGGCGGCGCACCGCCGAACCGACGCCGTCCGCGCCGACCAGAACGTCCGCGGTGTCGGTGCTGCCGTCGGCGAACCAGACCCGCACGGTGCCGTCGGGGCGCTGCTCGAACCGCGTGCACCGCGCGGCGAAGCGCACCCTGTCGGCCAGCCCGGTCAGCAACACGGCCCGCAGCAGCGGCCGGTGCACCTGTCGACCCGGCCGGGCCGGACCGGCCGCACGCTGAAGTTGTCCGTTGTGCCCCACGGATAGTTGTCCGTCCACTTCGGATACCGACAGCGTCTGCTCGCGCGGCCCGCCCAGGGTGTCCTCGACCATCGCGAGGTGGCCCGGCGGCAGGCACGCGCGCAGCGCCGCCGCCCCGCGGTCGTCCAGGTGCAGGCTGACACCTTGCGGACGCCCCGATGCGGCGTCCTGTTCGCGCACCACGACGTCGATCCCTGCCCGCCGTAAGCCGTGGGCCAGCGTCAGGCCGCCGAGGCCCGCACCCACCACCAGCACCCGCATTCGCGCCCCCTTCTATTCTTCACCGGTTGATGAAGAACACTCTACGACACGCTCACCAGAAACTCCACCGGCCGATGAAGAAAGGTTCGATAGACTCCCCCGCGATGACAGAACACGGTTCCCCCGGCCGGCCCGGACGCTGGCGATCGGGCGCGGAGAGCAGGCAGCGGATCCTGGAGACCGCCCGCGTGCTGTTCCGCGAACACGGCTACAGCGGCACCACGGTGCGCGCGGTCGCCGCCCAGGCGGGGGTCGACCCGGCGATGGTGTTCTACTTCTTCGGCACGAAACAGGGCCTGTTCGGCGCCGCGCTGGACATGTCCCCGCAGGTCCCGCCCGCCATCGAGTCGGTCTTCACCGGCGGCCTCGACGGCATCGGCGGGCGCATCGTGCGAACCCTCCTGGAGAACCTGGACAAGTCCGACCGCACACCCCTGGTCCTGCTCACCAGGTCGGCACCGACCCACGACCAGTCCCAGGCGCTGCTGCGCGAGTTCATCGACCGTGAGATCACCGGCCGTCTCGCCGCACTGCTCGACACCCCGGACGCGGCGTTTCGCGCCGGCATGGTCAACGTCCAGATCCTCGGTCTGGCCGTGGCCCGGTACATCGTGCGGCTGGAGCCGATCGCGTCCGCGTCCGTCGACGACCTGGTGGCCCGCTTCGGCCCGATCGTGCAGCAGTGTCTGCTGCCGCAGGCCACTACCTGACCGGCGTCCGCGTTCCTCGGCGCCGGCGGGAATTCGGTGGACCGCGGCACGCAGGTCTGCCAGTCTCGGTCGATTCCGACGGCGGGGGACGCTGTGGAACTGGACGAGTACGCGCGGCTGGACGCGGTGGGGCTGCGCGAGCTGATCGCGCGCGGCGAGGTCGCCGCGGCCGAGGTGGTCGCGGTGGCGCGGGACGCGGTCACCGCGGCGGACTCGGTGGTGAACGCGCTGGCGCAGCCGCTGTTCGCCGACCCGCTCTCACATGCCGGCGACGGTCCGTTCACCGGCGTGCCGTTCCTGCTCAAGGACGGGCCGATGGCCGAGGGCGTCGAGTTCTTCCTGGGCAGCCGGGCGCTCAACGGGGTGCGGGCCCGGCACGACACCGACCTGATGGGCCGGTTCCGCGCGGCCGGGCTGGTCGCGTTGGGCGTGACCGCCATGCCCGAGCTGGGCCTGAGCTTCGCGACCGAGCCGGTGCGGCACGGGCCGACCCGCAACCCGTGGGCCCTGGAACGCGGTGTCGGCGGGTCGAGCGGCGGCGCGGCCGCTCTCGTCGCCGCCGGTGCGGTGCCGGTCGCGCACGCGAACGACTCGGCCGGGTCGATCCGGATTCCGGCCGCCTGCTGCGGGTTGGTCGGGTTGAAACCGAGCCGGGGCCGGACGCCGTGCGGACCGGACACCGGTGATCCGGCGTTCGGTGCGCACGTCGACTTCGCCGTCACCCGCACGGTCCGCGACACCGCGCACCTCCTGGACGCGGTGCACGGACCCGGCGTCGGCGACAAGTACACGGCGCCACCACCGGACCGCCCCTACGTCGAGGAACTGACGGCCGAGCCGGGCCGGCTGCGGGTCGCGATCAGCACCCGCTCCTGGTCGGGCGGCGCGGTGGATGCCGATGTCGTCGCCGCGACCGAACGGGTCGGTCGGCTGCTCGACGAGTGCGGTCACGGCGTGGTGCCGGCCGACCCGGCGCTGGACTGGGACGACGTGGTGCACGCGGCCATGGCCGAGGCGGTCGCGATCGCCGCACCGGTCCTGGGCGCACCACGACGGCCGGCGCCGGACAAGCTGGAGGCGGTGACCCGCCAGGTCCTCGCCGAGGCCGACGCACTGTCCGCGCTGGATCTCATCCGGCTGCTCGACGCGCAGAACCGCGTCACCAGGCGGGTCGGCGCGTTCTTCACCGAGCACGACCTGCTGGTCACGCCGACCGTCGCGGCACTCCCCCCGCCGCACGGCACGCTCTCCTCGGACCGCTCCGGCCACACGCTGGAATCGTGGCTGCGCACCCTGTTCGACTTCGGTCCGTTCACGGTGCCGTTCAACCTGGCCGGTCAGCCGGCGATCAGCCTCCCGCTGGGCAGCGGGTCATCCGGTCTGCCCATCGGCGTCCAACTCGTCGCCGGCTACGGCCGGGAGGACCTGCTGCTGCGCGTCGCCGCCGGTCTGGAGCGAGCGATGCCGTGGGCCGACCGGCTTCCACCGCACGGCCTGGCGCGTACGCTCACGCGCCGGTGAGCCTGCCATCCCTGGCGTCCGCGTCCCGCGACAGCCCGGCGGCGGTCCGAACGGGCTGACCGATCGTCGGAGCGAAGGACACCCGGCACAGGCGACGCCACTGGTAGACGGACGTCAACACGACCAGGACCGCGCCGGCCACCGCGCCCGCCACCAGTGCGGCGGAGATCGAACGGTCGACCCCGTACGTCACCACTCCGACGTCGGCGCCGAAGATGACACTGGTCAGCACTGCGATACTGCCGGCCACGCTGAGCATCTTCTGCAGCGGCCGCCAGCGTCCCGGCAACATGGTGGAGAGCTGATCGTCGCCGGTGATGGCCTCGAACACGGTGACCAGTTCGGGCGCCAGTTCGACGTAGGCCAGGCGAAGCCGCGCGATCCGGTTGGCGAACTCCCAGTCGTCCACGGAGACCTCCAGGCATCGCGCGAAGGCGACCAGGCCGAGGAACAGCAACGACGTCAGCACGAGGACCTCGAAGATCGTCGTTCCCATCGACCGCCCCTGGGCGACCCCCTGGAAACCGAGCGCGATCAAGCCGGCCGACACCGCGCCCAGAAAGACGCTCGCTCGGCCGTTCGCCTCGGTGACGGTGGACGCTCGCTGGGTCTGCAGGTTGAAATGCTCGGTCGTCAGCATGGCGACCCACGCCGGTTTCGCGTCACCGACTTCGCTCAGCCCCATGGGCCGGGCGGCCGGTCCGGGTACTGGAAGCTGGCGCATTCACACCTCCAGCGCGATCCGTCTCACTAAGTCACCCCGACCAGGTCACCCGGGATCAGCCGACAGTCACCTGCGACTGGTCGAAGGCGATGTAGCCACCGAAGTCCGTGCCCACCCGTTCGATGGCCGAGCGTGCGGGGGCGGGGTAACTCCACGCGGCGTCGCGGAACACGTGATGACCGATGCGGACGTTGTGATACTGCGCGGCGCCCTTCCAGGGGCATACGTAAGGAGTGGGGCTGTCCTCGAACGGTTCGCCGACCAGCGAATTGGGTGGGAAGTAGTAGTTCCCCTCGATGACGACCAGACCGTCGTCAGCGTCAGCGATCACGACATCGTCGATGGTTGCTTTCACATCGTGCTCCTCCGGCCGACGGCGGGTACGACCGTGCCATCGGCACATCTCGTCGGACTATATAGTCCGGTCCGCAGCAGCGTACAGCGGCCTTCGCATTAATGACACCCCCCGTATACTTGGACTTAATAGACCAGTTCGCAGCCTGGAGGCGACCGTGCCCGAGAAGTCCGTCGACATCAGCGCTGATGGGAAGACCATGCGCACCGCGCGGCTGGTGCTTCGCCCGTGGAGTGCCGACGACGCCGACGCCGCGCTCGCGATCTACGGATCGGACAAGGTGGCTCGATGGCTCGCCCCGGCGATGTCACGCGTCGTCGGCCTCGACGCCATGCGTGAACTGATGTCCTGCTGGGCCGCCAACTGTGCCGTTCTCGAAGCCCCGGCCGGCCGGTGGGCGATCGAACGGCAGGACGACAACGCTCTGATCGGTGGCGTCGCGTTGCTGCCGCTGCCGCCGTACGGCATCGACCACGAAATCGCCTGGCAGTTGGCGCCCGCCGCATGGGGCCACGGGTACGGCGCCGAAGCGGGCCACGCGGTCGCACACTACGCGTTCACCTCGGGGATGGACGAGTTGTTCGCGGTCGTGCGGCCGGGCAACGACAAAGGTGCGCGGACCGCGCGGCGTGTCGGGATGGAGTGGGTGGGCGAGACGAAGAAGTACTACAACCTGAACCTACAGGTGTACCGCCTGCGCAGAAGTGACCTGGACCTGCCCGACCTGGTGATCGGGTACCCGGATGGTCGGGTGGATCCGTAGGGGTGGCGCCTGCCGGTCGGTCAGGCGCCCGGGTGACCCGGTGTGGGCCTGGTCGCCGGGCGCGCTGACCGCCGTGGCCTAGTCGCCGCTCTCGTGATGCTTCCCGCTCGACGAGCGAATGGCACCGGCGCGGTCCTGCAGGGTTCGGGCCGCGTGCTCCAGCGCGGCGTTCCACGAGTCCGTCGCCGCGACCGGTGGTTCGTCCAGCCGCAGGCCCAGCACGACCTCGGCCGCCGCCAGCCAGATGGCCGCTTCATCGGTGGGGTCGTAGCCCCGCGCCGACTTGCGGAGTTCGGCCAGGCGCACTTCGAGCCGAGGCAGCCGCTCCTCCAGCATGCGGGCCCGGGCGGCGAACGTGTCGTCGTCGGGCGCCAACTCGCGTGCGGCCATCAGGTCGTCCTTGGTCTCCGCGATCTCCCGTTCGGCCCGCTCGATCGGACTCAGATCGGCGAACCGTTGCGACCCTTGACGACCAGGAGTGACCGGCTCGGAACCGCCCGTGTTCTCGTCCGCACCCGCGACGGTGTCGTCCACCAACGTGATGGTCGTTCGTACCTCGTCGGACGCCAGTTGCGTGCTCGCGTCGCGCTGGTCCACCCGCAGCAACAGCGCACCGGCCGCGTCAGCACGCCGGGCACACCAGCCGAGGATCGCGTCAGCCAGGCCGGTGTCGAGATACTCGGCGCCGACCGTGAACTCGTACAGGCACAGGGCAGGCTGGGCGGCTTCCGCCGCGGTCCCCCTCTCCGTGTCCGCCGCCGCGAGGGCGAAGCAGGCGACGACGTCCCAGATGTGGTTGGTCACCACGTACAACGCACTTTGCTGGATCCAGCGGGTCAGTGCGTCTCGGTCATGGTCGTCGGCATGGCCCGGCGCGGGCCCGTCGACGAGCGCCTGTTCGCTGTCCACGCGGAGGTCCAGGCACGCGGCGAGGTCACCGCTGTCGGCGAACCGGATCCGAAAGGTGGGTGTCTCGTTCATTGGTGTCGCCTCCGGGGAGTTCGCAGGTCGGCGTCGGCCGAGGATCGGGTGTGAACAGGCTTCCCGGCACGGGGCGTCCGGCCGCGCCCAGCTTGTTCATCTTCTTGGGAACGGGGGCAGCCTGGTAGTCCAGGGGTACGGGGCCCAGCGGTTGATGGACCTCGATGAACGCGCCGGTGGGCGTCCGCACGATGATGCCGGTCTCGATGCCGTGTTCGAGCACGTCCCGGTCAGCGCGTTGCAGACCGAGGCAGATGCGGTACGCGAGGTAGTAGGCCAGGGCCGGGAGCACCAGAATTCCGATCCGGCCCGCCCAGGTCATCGCGTTGAGGGAGATGTCGAACTTCTCCGCGATGATGTCGTTGCCGCACGAGATGGTCGCCACCACGAAGAAGGTGACCCCCATCGCGCCCAGTCCGGTCCGTACCGGCGCGTCCCGTGGTCGCTGCAGCAGGTTGTGGGCGGCGCGGTCCCTGGTCAGCCTGCGTTCGATGATCGGGTAGGACGCGACCACGGCAAGGACGAGACCGATGGCCATCAGCGGGAAGAACACGGCGGGAATCAGGTAACGGTGCCCGAAGTTGATCTCCCAGTCCGGCCACAGGCGCAGCAGTCCGTCGGTCCAGGCCATGTACCAGTCCGGTTGCGAACCGGCCGACACCTGGGCCGGCGAGTACGGCCCGAAGTTCCAGATCGGGTTGATCTGGAACAGTCCGCCCAGCAGGGCGAGCACGCCGACGATGGTCAGGAAGAAGCCGCCGGTCTTGATCATGAACACCGGCATGATCCGGACACCGACGACGTTGCGTTCCGTACGCCGCGCGCCGGGGAACTGGGTGTGCTTCTGATACCAGATCAACCCCAGATGCGCGCCGATCAGAGCCAACAACAGGCCCGGGATCACCAGGATGTGCAGTTCGAAGAACCGCGGAATGACTTCGCTGCCCGGGAACTCGCCGCCGAAGACCAGCCAGTGCAACCAGCTCCCGATGATCGGGACGGACAGGATGCCGCCCGACATCGCCGCTCGGATCCCGGTCCCGGACAGCAGGTCGTCGGGTAGCGAATAGCCGGTGAAACCCTCGAAACCGCCCAGCACCAACAGCGTGAACCCGATGGCCCAGGTCGTCTCGCGGGGCTTGCGGAACGCCCCGGTGAAGAAGATTCGCATCATGTGCACCGACATGCCGGCCATGAAGATGTTCGCGGCCCAGTGGTGCAGTTGCCGAACGAACAGGCCACCACGGACCTGAAAGCTGATGTCCAGGGCCGACGCGTACGCGCGGGACATGGACACACCCCGCAGGTTGTCGAACGCGCCGCTGTACCGGACATCGGCCATCGACGGGTCGAAGAACAACGCCAGGTACGTGCCGGACAGCAGCAGCACGACGAAGCTGTAGAGGGCGATCTCACCCAGCAGGAAGGACCAGTGGGTCGGGAACACCTTGTTCAGCTGACGGCGTAGGCCCCCTGCGGGGTGGTAGCGCTCGTCGACGTCCCGCAGTGCGGCCCCGGCGACACGCGACAACGCAGTGGTCGGCCCGGTCGGTCTGACAACCGATCGACCCATGCGCCCATCCCGTCTGTCGAGGCCTCGTCGAGCCCGTGGATGTCCCCGGCCGGCCGCTGGCCGAGCTCACAACTGGACTAGTTCGACCAGTCCTGTGGCTGCATCATGCGTGGGCCCGTAGCGCCGTGTCAAGCTACGGGGCCCGGCTGCGGGTTCGGCCTAGCCGTTCGACTTCCGGCCCTCGGCACCCGGCCGGTACGCAGGCTGGACCAGTCAGCGGTACCGCTCGGCGACCAGGTCCGCCAACTCCGGGCGGCGGGCCAGGTAGTCCGCGGTGAACGGGCAGCGGGGACCGATCTTCCACCGCGCGTCCCGAATCATGGCGACGATGGCGTCGGTCATCGCGGTCGCGATCCCCCGTCCCTGCCAGGCGGGCTCGGTCACGGTGCTCAGCACGACGACCTCGCCGTGCGTCTTCGCGTACCTGGTGAAACCGACGTACGACGTGTCGACGTAGGCCTCGAACCGATACGCCTCGGGTACATCCACCACCCGCACGACCAGCCCGCCGGGTGTCGTGGCCTGCCGCTCGCCCAGCGTGGCGGTCGGCTCCGCGTTCGCGCTCATCCTCGCTACCTCATCACCTGCGTCGATGGCGTATTGGACTATCAAGTCCACTATTATAACGCCGGGCGACACCGCGTCGGCTACCAGCGCGACTCGCTACGTGACAAGAAACGAACGAATGTAGTCGAGGGCCATGTCCAAGGCCGTTTCCATCGGCTCGACGTCGTGCGCGGTCTCGGCAAGCAGGTAGCCGCCCTGGAGCGCGGCCATCAGACCGACCGCCAGCTTGTCCGGGTCGGCGGCGGCACTCAACGTGCCGCTGTCCTGCATACGGCGCAGGCCCGCCGCGATCAGTGCCGCCCATCCCCGGAACGTCTCGGCGAGCGTTTTCCGTGCTTCTTCGTCCTGATCGGACAGTTCGCTCGCCATCGAGCCGAGCGCGCAGCCGTACGCACCGTTCTGCAACGCATTGGTCTGGACCAAGGCATTGCGCCACCGCTCGAGGGCGCCGAACGTCCGGAATTGCCGTAGACGCGATCCCTCGCGTTCGAGAACCTGCTTGACCCGCAGCGCCACCACGGCTCGGACCAACTCCTCTTTCCCAGCGAAATGCTGGTAGAGCTGAGACTTG
>DASZXM010000839.1:0-3701 GCA_035546415.1 Pseudonocardiaceae bacterium | reverse complement strand
GAACGAGGAACCCGTGGTGGCCGAGCGGGCCGTCGCGCACGACGACGGGCCGTCGCCGCTGGACTACGCCCGCCGCTTCTTCTACGACTCGCTGGTGTTCGACCGGCGGGCGATCCGCTACCTGCTGGACCTGCTGGGCCCGGACCACGTGCTGTTGGGCTCGGACTTCCCGGCCATGCCGAGGGAGGATCCCTTCGGCCGCACGGCCGGGTCACTGGGACTGGACGACCAGGAGTGGGAGGCCGTGTCCTGGCGCAACGCGTTCCGGTTCCTGGGCTGTGAACCGCCCGCGTAGTACGCCGGTCAACCCGCGGCTGGTGGACCGGCAAGTGCCGCCAGTTGGTCCACCACATCGACGAGCGGTCGCCGGGCGTCGATCTCCACCGTGGCCGATGCCCGGAGCAGCGGTTCGATCTCGGCCGTGTCCGCGATGATCCGGGCGCGTTCCTCGGCGGTTTTGCCGAAGGGGTTGGTGTCGCGATGGGCGATACGGTGCAGCAGCACGGCCACGGGCACACTGAGCAGGACGACGTCGGTGAACCGCGATCGGAACCGACCCTGGTTCCACACCGTGCCCGCGATGAACAGCGGCTCACCCGAGCGCTCATGATGGGCGATCAGGGCGTCGATCCGGTCCTCCCGCCACTGCCGTTCGACGCCGTCGCGGCGCGGGGCGTGTTCGATCCAGTCCCCGTAGTCGGTGTCCACCACCCGATATCCGCGCTGTTCCAACCGTTCGAGCACCGTCGACTTCCCCGTGCCCGACATGCCCGTCACCAGGATCACCGACATCCGCGCATCGTAGAATGCGGTAACGGCGGTCTATGGTGAGCGGGTGGGCGACCCACACATTCACGTCGACGTGAAACTGCACGCCGACGCCGCGCAGCGAACCATGATGGCGGCCACGTTCGGGCTCGCCGGCGACCTGCCCAGCCACGCCACCACCGGCTGCGGTCGCCGCGTGGCCTACGCGATGACGTCCGTGGACCCGGCCAGTGTGACCTGCCTGCCCTGCCGCGAGCACGCCCACCGGCGGTTCCTCGAACTGGCCGATCAGGCCGAACAGCTCAGCCGCATGCCGGGGACCGTCGTGGACGCCGGCCAGGCCGCTCGCGCGGCGGCCCGCTACCGGGACCTCGCCAGGCGGTTCCGCGACTGATCACGGTCGCCGGGACACGCTGTTCACCGACTCCCGCACCGTGCGGCGGCGCGGGTCCAGCGCCCGGGAGATCGACCTGGCGGCGCACGTCAACACCGCTGCCAGTTCGCGCGGTTCCGCCTCCGACGTGCTCACCACGACGCTGATCGCCGCCACCACCCCGCCCATCGGCTGGTACACGGGCACCGCCACCGCCACGGCGTCCATCGTGATCTGGTCGTGCGCGACAGCCACCCCGGTCAGGCGGATGTTGGCCAGCGTGGCGCGCAGCTGCTTCGGGTCCACTGTGGTGCGATTCGTGTACCGGATCAGTGGTCCGGACAGCACCTGTTCCTGGAACTGGCTGTCCGCGAACGCCAGCAGGACCAGACCGGTTCCGGTGGCGTGCAACGGCCACCGGTCGCCCACCCGGCTGGACACGTGCGCCGTGACCCGGGAACGCAAGGTTTCCACATAGACGACCTCGTGCCCGTCGCGCACACCCAGGTGCACGTTTCCCTGGGTGACCTGGTGCAGGTCGTCCAGGTACGGGAACGCCGCCTCCCGCAGCTCCAGGCCGCGCGGTGCCAGCGCGGACAGTTCCAGCAGGCGCAGGCCGACGAAGTAGCGCCCGGCCGCGTCGCGTTCCAGGGCGCCCCAGCTGACCAGCTCGCCGACCAGACGGTGGGTGGTCGGCAGGGTCAGGTCCGCCCTGCGGCTGATCTCGCTGAGTGACAGTGTGCGGTGCGCCGGCCCGAAAGCGTCGAGGATGGCCAGCATCCGGCCGGCCGCTGTGCGCCGCGGCCGTTCTTCGAAGTCGGTGTCCAGGTCCGGTTGCGATTCGGTCGTCGTCATGTCGCACCTCCTCGGCTGTGGCGGGAGGTGCGCGTCGGGCAGCTCGTCACGCCGACTCCCTTGTCAAGCGCCAGTGCCCACCAGTATCGCCAGCCGGACCAATCCGCTACAAGCAGCGACGGCGGTTTCGGCTGTTCGCCTCGCCGAACCACAACGTATGACGTACCGGGCCACCTACTCGCGTCTCGATGACCTGGTCGGCCGGGGCCAGGGGCAACTTTCCTTCCGCCCCGCGAAAGTTGCCTGCCACACCCGGGGACCGAATGGGGACGCTGGGACCTCAGCGAGGTGATCGCAGTCACTCCACACGAGGCGGCACCGGCGGGACCGTCTCGCGGGCGAGCACGCTCGCCGACCGACTCGGCCGCACGTGAGCCCCCACCGCACACCGCCAATGGTCCCTACGAAGCGGAGAACGCACGTGAGAAACAGGATCGCGCTGTTCACCCTTCTCGCGACGGCGCTGCTCGTCATCGCCGGGTGCGGAGGTGGTGCGAAAACCGCCAACGGCGCGGCTGCCGGTCCACCGCAGCGCGGCGGCACGCTCACCGTGCTGGAAGGCAACGGGTTCGCCGGGTCCTGGCCCAGCGGACTGGATCCGGCCACCGACACCACCGGTGGCGCCAACCTCAGTCAGATGAACGCGATCTTCGGTGGTCTGTTCGTGCTCACCGCGAACGACGACGGCTCCCACGCGCGCATCGAACCCAGCCTGGCCAGCGGCTACCAGCTCAGCTCGGACGGCACGTCGGTGAAGATCACCATCCGGGACGGCGTGAAGTTCAGCGACGGCACGCCGTTGGACGCCAAGGCGGTCGCCTGGAACTTCACCCGTGACGTCACGTCCACCTGCACGTGCGCGCCGCAGTGGCCGCTGGTCAAGACCGGCGGGATCACCGTCGACGGCAACAGTGTCGTGCTCAAGTTCACCCGGCCGTTCGCCGCCGTGATCAACTCGATGGTGGTGTCCAACGCGAACTGGATCGCGTCGCCGACCGCGTACCAGAAGATGGGCGAGGAGCAGTTCAAGATCGCGCCGGTGGGCGCCGGACCGTTCAAGGTCGTGTCCGACCAGCTCAGCTCCCAGCTCACCCTGGAACGCAACCCGAACTACTACAAGCCCGGCCTGCCCTACCTGGACAAGCTGGTCGTCAAGACCGTCGGCGGCGACCAGCCCGCCTACCAGACGCTGTTGGCCGGCCAGGCGCAGGCGTACGAAGGCCTCGTGACCACACCGCTGTTGCAGGCCGCGCAGCGCAACAGCAAGCTCCAGGTCACCATCGAGCCGCCGACGTCGCCGTACGTGATCCAGCTGAACACGAAGATCGCGCCGTTCAACAACCAGCTGGCCCGCGAGGCGATCTACTACGCGACCAATGTGGACGCCATCCGCAAGGGCCTGTTCAACAACTGGTACCCGGCGGCGCAGACGTTCACCGCGCCGGGCGGCCTGTTCTACCATCCCACGGTCCCCGGCTACCGCACGTACGACCTGCAGAAGGCCAAGAACATCGTACAGCAGCTCGGCGGACTCACCGTCGACCTGGGCACGCTGAAGAACTACGTGGCCGACGAGGTCGACACCGCGCTGCAGAGCCAGTGGCAGGCGGCCGGCATCAAGGTGAACATGCACTCCGACGAGCTGAACGCGCTGATCGGCGACTTCAACTCGAACAAGTGGCAGGCCGAACTGCAGACGGCCGGC
>DASZXM010000838.1:0-13926 GCA_035546415.1 Pseudonocardiaceae bacterium | reverse complement strand
CCCGGGCGTCGGCCAGCGCCTGCGCGTAGTCGGCATCGAACTCGGCCTGATCCTCGGGAAACAAGGCCGCCCGGATGTCGTGCGGCGATGCGCCCGGACGCAACGGATGCTCGCTGCTCGGGTGCTCGTCGAACGCATAGGTCGCGGTCATGGGAAGACGATAGCGGCTCGGGCCGACGATGTCGGGTCGTCAAGCTCAGCAAAAGATTGCCAGAACGTCATACCCGCCCAGATGACGGCCGCGCGTGAATCGTCCCTGATCGAGTAGACCGCAGCGGATGGCAGCCGGTCGGCACCGTCCAGCCACCAGAGCAGGACGTTGGTGTCCAGCAGCGGGTTCACCTGGCGTCCGCCTCGCCGTGGAACATGGCGACGATCCCGTCGGCGGTGTCGTCGAAATCGGGCGCCGTCCGGATCTTGCGGCGCAGCGATCCCAGAGTGCGCGGCAACGGCAGAGCCGGGCAACGGGCCGACCGTTCCTGGCGATGATCACGTCCTCGCCCGCGGCCGCGCGGTCCACCAGTTGCGACAGCTGAGTCCCGGCCTCGTTGATGTTCACCTGCGTCGTCATGCGGCCATGGTGGCGGACTTGCTGGTCAGACCACGTCGTCGGTGGTGAGGGTGAGGTGGCCGGCCTTGAGGCCTGCCAGTAAGGCGGTCGCGTCGATGTTCAGCGTCGGGCCGTCCGGGTTCTTGCTGTCCCGGACCCGGTCCAGCGTGTGCGCGATCTCGACACAGGCGGTTTCCTGGTTGCTCCGGCTCGACTTGCGCCAGCGGTAGGCAGTCATGTCGTCTCCAGTGCGGCGATGACCTCGTTGATCAGCACCGCCGATTCGGTGGGGTTCAGTGCGGCGCCTCGTACGGTAGCCACGGCATCCGCGTAGCCCGCAACATCATTGTCGTCGAACACGAACGCGGACGACCGGTGGTGCTCGATGTGCACGATCGACGGGGAGTCCGCGAAGCGGTAGAAGATGAACGGACCGGCGAGGCCCGGATGCCAGCCCTTCCCGATCGGCACCACCTGCATCGTGATGCCGCTCCCGGCCAGTCGGAGCAGGTAACGCAACTGCTCCGCCATGACAGCTGGGCCGCCGATCTCCTGGCGGATCGCCGGCTCACCGATCAGCACCACCAACTCGTCCAGGTCCCGGCGGCTGAGGACATCACGCCGGCCGAGCCTGACGATCAGACGCGCCTCGACGTCGGCCGGCGAGACGCCGCCGGCACCGATGATCGCTCGGGCGTAGTCGGAACTCTGCAGCAGACCGGGGATCACCCAGGGCGACCATTCGGCGATGAACTTCGCCGTGCGCTCGCACTCCATGACGCCTGCCAGTTGCTGGACGACACCCGGGATGCCGACCGTGAGCCAGTCCGGGTCGGCCGCGTGGCGGGCGAGTTCGAGGATGCGTTCGCGGTCGTCGCCGGTGACGCCGAGTACGGCCAGCAGGCTGGCTACATCCTCTAGCCGCGGTACCCGCTTGCCGGTCTCCCAATGTGACACCGCGGCGTGTGAAACGCCCAGCCGGCGGGCGATTTCGCGGCCGGCGACACCGGTGTTGTCCCGTGCCTGGCGCAGGGCTGCGGCAAGTGCTTTAGCTCGGGGAGTCATCGCATTGTTGGTAACAGGCACGCGACAGAACGTAGTGGCTAGCCCGTTAACACGTCATTCCCCTGATGTGATGATTAAGCGCGACATACGTAGCTGGCACGATGGCTACACGCCACGATGTCGGCCATGAACACGATCGAAGACTCACCCGAGGAAGTCGCCGAGCGTTGGGGTGACGACGAACCGGGCCGGTGGCCCGTCACACCCGAACAGTATGCGGACGTCGTCCGACAACTCGTCGACGGCGACGCGCCCCGGCGGTTCGCCATCGTGCAGGACTGGGGCGAGATGTTCGACTCGCGCGTCGCCGCGTGGGGCATGGTGATGGGCGATCACACCATGATCGTCGACGCGCAGGCGGGGCCGCGGGTGACGGCGGACAGCATCCGGCTGGCCCTGGCCCTGTACACCAGGCCGCCGCACGTCACCGCCCGCGTCTACTGGATCGACGTCGAGCCCGAGTGAGCGTCAGGCGCTCGGGGTCAGGCGGGTGGCCGTGGTGATGATGCGGTCGGTCAGGTCGCCGTCGCGGACGTCGTACAGGCCGGCCAGCAGCTTGAGGACCAGGCGCATCAGATGCTGGCGGGGCATGCCGTGACGGGTGGCGACGCCCATGATCGTCGGGTTCGCGATCAGCTTCGAGAAGATGTTGCCCAGGCGGTAGTAGCCGCCCAGTGCCTGGCGCACCGCCACCGGGTAGCCCTGCAGCGCGCGTTCCCGGGACGGGCCGTCCGGGCGGGCGAGCGCCTGCACGACCGTGCGGGCCGCGATCGACGCCGTCTCCATCGCGAAGCCGATGCCCTCGCCGTTGAACGGGTTCACCATGCCGCCCGCGTCGCCGACCAGCAGCAGGCCGTTGCGGTAGTGCGGGGTGCGGGAGAAGCCCATCGGCAGGGCCGCGCCGCCGATCTTGCCGGTGGCGTTCTCCTCCGCGAAGCCCCACTCCTCCGGCAGGCCGGCCAGCCACGAGCGCATCATCGACCGGTAGTCGGTCGACTTGAACGCGCCGGATGTGGACAGGATGCCCAGGCCGACGTTCACCGTGCCGTCGCCCATGCCGAAGATCCAGCCGTAACCGGGCAGCAGGCGCGGGTTGGCCGGGTCGGAGCGGTCCCACAGCTGCAGGTGCGACTCCAGGTAGTCGTCCTTCGTGCGCGGGCTCGCGTAGTAGCGGCGCACCGCGACACCGATCGGGCGGTCCTCGCGCTTGTCAATGCCCACCGACAGCGCCAGCCGCGCCGACACGCCGTCGCACGCCAGCACGATCGGAGCGCGGTAGGTCACCGGCACCTTGTCCGCGCCCGCCTTCGCACGCACGCCGACCACCCGGCCGGTGCGGTCGTCGGTGATGGCGCCCGTCACGGTGGTCTGCTCCAGCAACCGGGCGCCCGCCCGCTGCGCGTTGCGGGCCAACAGCTCGTCGAAGTCGGCGCGCGGGCGGACCACGCCGTAGGGCGGGAAGTTCGCCAGGTCCGGCCAGGCCAGCTCCATGTTGTGGTGCTCGGTGATCACCCGCAGGCCGCGGTTGTGCAGCCAGCCGGCCTCCTCGCGGGTGTCGATGCCCAGGTCGATGAGCTGCTTCACGCCACGCGGGGTGAGGCCGTCGCCGCACACCTTCTCGCGCGGGAACGTGCTCTTCTCCAGCAGCAGCACGTCCAGGCCGGCGCGGGCCAGGTAGGTGGCGGCCGTGGAACCGGCTGGGCCAGCGCCCACCACGATGACCTCGGCGTCCTCGTCCGCGCGGCGGCGGCTGGGCGTGCTCATGCGACTCCTCGATCCAGGTGGGTGTGCCGCGATTCTATTCGGGCGCCTGGGCAGGGTTGACGGCCCGGTGCAGGGCGACGACGCCACCGGTCAGGTTCGTCCACTCCACGTCGCCCCAACCCGCCTGGAACACCAGCCGGGCCAGCGCCCGCTGGTCGTGCCAGGAGCGGATCGACTCGGCCAGGTACCGGTACGCCTCCGGGTTGGACGACACCTTGTCCGCCACGATCGCCAACGCCCGCAGCGCCACCGTCCGGTACGCGAACCGCATCGGCGCGAACACCGGTGTGGAGAACTCGCACACGACCAGGCGCCCACCGGGCCGCACCACGCGCCGCAGCTCGGCCAGCGCGGCCACCGTGTCGCTCATGTTCCGCAGCCCGAACGACACCGTCACCGCGTCGAACGTGCCGTCCGCGAACGGCAGCCGCAGCGCGTCGGCCGCCACCTTCGGCACCCGGCGGGCGGCACCCCGGCGCAGCATGCCCAGCGAGAAGTCCGCCGCCACGCACCACGCGCCCGACTTGGTCAGCTCGACCGTCGACACCGCCGTGCCGGCAGCCACGTCGAGGCACTTCTGGCCGGGCGCCAGGTCCAGCGCCCGGCGGGTCACCGCGCGCCAGTGCCGGTCCAGGCCCAGCGACGTGACGGAGTTCGTCCGGTCGTAGCGTTCGGCCACGTCGTCGAACATCGCGGCGACGTCGTGCGGGTCCTTGTCGAGCTGGGCGCGGGACATGGGGCGAGACTACGTGGCGGCCCGCGCCACGCAGCGTCACCACTGGTCACGACGATTCGTGTCCTGGTGATCGTCGTTACGTCACCTTGCTGTCGTGTCGCGGACATCCGGCGCCATCACGCTGGGACAGCATGACGGTCTCGTCCTCGCGCCGTGCCCGACGCGTCGCGCCCGGCCTCATCTCACACGCGCTGGAAGTCGCCGGCCGGCTGGCCAACGACGCCACGGACGTGATCACGGCCACCGCGGGCCGGGGTGCCAAGCCCACCGCGAAGGAATCGCCGTTCGACTGGGTGACCGACACCGACCGGACGCTGGAGCGCCACACCCGGCGGGTGCTGACCGCCGAGTTCCCCGGCGTGCCCGTGGTCGGTGAGGAGTTCGGCGTCGACATCGGTGCCGCGGACTCGGAGTACCGGTGGGTGGTGGACCCGGTGGACGGCACGGCCAACTACGTCGCCGGCGTGCCCTGGTGCGCCTACAGCCTCGCCCTGGTGGACGCGGACGGCCCGGTGGTGGGTGTGGTCGCCGACCCGTACCGGGGGCAGATCTACGCCGCCGCCCGCGGCCGCGGTGCCCGGGCGAACGGGACACCGGTGACGCTGCCGGAGCGGTCCGGTGTGGCGGGGGCGATCGTGTGCACGGAGCTGACCACCGGCGAGCCGTGGCCGGGGATGCCGGAGTTCATCGCCCGTGCCGCCGCCGCGCACGCCGGGGTGCGCATCCTCGGGTCGGCCGCGCTGGCCGTGGTGCAGGTGGCGCTCGGGCACGTGGCCGCCGCCGTGCTGCACAGCGTGCACGAGTGGGACGTGGCAGGCGGGATGGCGCTGGCACTGGAGTGCGGCGCCGCCGTGCTGGACCGGCACGGTGTGGACGCGTCACTGCCCGGTGACGGGCTGCTCGTCGCCGCGCCGGGCGTGGCGGACGAGGTGCTCAGCTGGTGGACGGGGCCGGCCGGGAACTGACCGACCGCGGCCGGCGGCGCAGCAGCCACACTGTGGGAGCCACGACGGCCCAGCAGACCGCCAGTGCCGTGCCGATCGGCAGGAACGCCAGGGTGAACGTCCGGCCGGCGACCCGGACCAGTTCCGGGTTGCGCGTGTCGTACTCCACACGCACCCGTTCGCCCGTGGCCAGTCCGGTGGGGTACAGGACACCTGTGGACGGAATCACTACGGTGCCGTCGGGCGTGACGAACCGCACGGCCGTCCGGTTGAAGGCGACGGACAGCACATCGGCGACCGCCTTGCCCTCGTTGCCCTCGATCTGGCGGTCGTCGTTCCACGTGGAGACCAGCAGCAGCAGGCACAGCCCGCTGAACGCGCACGCCAACACCAGCAGCGTGGCGGCGGCGATCCGCCTGCCACGACGCTTCCGTACGCGCACCGGGCCTGGTTGGCGCGCCGAGTCGGCGCGAGCATCCGGGCGCGGTGCCGTCTCACCGAGACCGTCCGGTCCCGCGAACACCACGTCAGCAACCATTGCAGCCGAGTGTAGGACGTGGCCTTCACCCGTTCGGCTGGAACCGGTGAACTCGCGCCCGAGCAGGGGAGAGACGTGTTCCACACCACCTCGCGGGCGAGCTGCGGCCAACCTCTCAGCGCGCCCGCGAAACGAGATTCGTACGCTCGAATCGTGACGACCGCTTCCTCGCCGTACCCGCGCAGGGGCACACAGTCCCGCCGGGCCGGCGCCCCTGCCCGGTTGTACGCCCGCACGAGGATCGTCGACAGCCGCACGGACCTGCTGGAACTGTTGCCCGACGGGGATGACGCGCTCTCCTGGGTGCAGCACGGGGAGGGCATCGTCGGCTGGGGCGCGGCGGCGCGCTTCGAACCGTCCGGCGCGGACCGGTTCGAGCGGGCGGCCACGTGGTGGCGGAAGCTCAGCGACGAGGTCGAGGTGCACGACGAGGTCGGGCTGCCCGGCAGCGGTTTGGTCGCGTTCGTGAGCATGGCGTTCGCCGACGACCCCGGCGACTCGGTCCTGGTCGTGCCCGAAGTGGTCGTCGGACGCCGAGCTGGCGTGACATGGGTCACAGAAATTGGTGCCGGGACGGTCGGCATCCACCCGGTGCGGCCGGTGCGCACACCCTCGTCGATCCGGTACTCGACCGGTCAGCTGTCGGTGACCGGCTATCGCGCGGCCGTGGCCAAGGCGGTGCGCCGGCTGCGCGCGGACGGCATGGGCAAGGTCGTGCTCGCACACGACCTGGTGGCCGCCACGCCCACCGAGGACGGCCCGGTCGACCCGCGCTACCTGTTGCACGGCCTGGCCGACCGGTACCCGAACTGCTGGGTGTTCGCCGTGGACGGCCTGGTCGGCGCGACGCCCGAACTGCTGCTGCGGCGCGCCGGGGACACCGTGTCGGCGCGGGTGCTCGCCGGGACCGTGTGGCCGCGCGACGACATGGACGCCGACGCGCTGGCCGCCACGTTGCTGGCGTCGGCGAAGAACCGCGAGGAGCACCGGTACGCCGTGGACTCACTGGCGGCGACGATCCAACCGTTCTGCGCGTCGCTGTCCGTGCCGCCGGAGCCGGAGGTGCTGCGACTGCGCAACGTGCTCCATCTGGCCACGGACGTGCACGGCCAACTCGCCGACGACGTGTCGTTGCTCACGCTCACCGGAGCCGTGCACCCGACGGCCGCCGTGGGCGGCACACCGCGGGACGCCGCCGTGGCGCTGATCGCCGAACTGGAGGGGATGGACCGGGGTCGCTACGCCGGGCCGGTCGGGTGGATCGACGCGTCCGGCGACGGTGAGTTCGGCATCGCGCTGCGCTGCGCGCAGGTGTCCGGCAACACGGTCCGGCTGTTCGCCGGCTGCGGCATCGTGGCCGACTCCGACCCGGACAGCGAGGTCGTCGAGGCCGCCGCGAAGTTCGTGCCGATGCGCGACGCCCTGGAGTCCGTCCGCGAGCGGTGATCCCATTCCGTGGATGCCTCCGTTCGTAGGCAGACCAACCGGCACGGTGCGGTTATGGTGCGACGAAACGGTCATTGAGGCCGCAACGACGTTCGACGCGCTGAGGAGAACCGTCCGTCCGTGATCACGTTCCTTGCGCGCAGGCTCGTCAACTACGTGGTGTTGTGCGTCGTCGTGGTGTTCCTCACCTACCTGCTGGCATCGCTGGCGTTCGACCCGATCGCCCTGCTGGTGCACCACGACCCGCCGCCCGCCCCGTCGGTGATCGCGGCGAAGATCCACCAGCTGCACCTGGACCAGCCGATCCCGCGGCGGTTCGCCGAGTGGTTCGGCGGGGTGCTGCACGGCGACTTCGGTGACGACGTGTACGGCAACCCGATCAACGCCGCCGTGTGGCAACGGATGTTGACCAGCCTGCGGCTGTTCGGCCTGGGCACGCTGGTCGGCGTCGTGTTCGGCGTGCTGGTCGGCGTGGTCAGCGCCGTGCGCCAGTACCGGGTGACCGACTACGTGGCGACGTTCACGTCGTTCGTGCTGATCGCGACGCCCGTGTTCGTGCTGGGCACGCTGCTGAAGTTCGCCGCGATCAAGATCAACCTGGCGACCGGGTCGGACTTCCTGGTGTTCGAGGGCGAGGCCACACCCGGCTTCACCGGCAGCTTCGGCGCCGAACTGGGCGACCGGCTGCGGCACCTGATCCTGCCCACGCTGGCCATCGCGTTGGGCCTGGTCGCGTACTACAGCCGCTACCAGCGCAACACCATGCTGGACGTGCTGGGCAGCGACTTCCTGCGCACCGCGCGGGCGAAAGGCCTGCGCAGGCGGCGCGCGCTGTACCGGCACGGGCTGCGCACCGCGCTGATCCCGATGGCGACGCTGTTCGCGTACGGCTTCGGCACGCTGATCGTCGGCGGGCCGTTCACCGAGCACATCTTCGACTGGCACGGCATGGGCGAGTGGCTGATCACCGCGATCGACACCCAGGACGCCAACCTGACGACGACGGTCACGCTGTTCATCGCGGTGTGCGTGCTGCTGTCGGGCCTGTTGGCCGACCTCGCCTACGCGGCACTGGACCCGCGGGTCAGGATCTGAGGGCGGCACATGTCGATCAACTTCCAGGACGAGGATTTCCAGGTCGCGCGGGCCAGCCGTGGCCGGCTGGTGTGGCGACGGTTCCGGCGCAACCGGATCGCGCTGGTCGGGGTCGTGGTCATCGTGATCCTCTACGCGGCCGCGTTCACGTACACCTGGTACTGGCCGTGGAGCTACCAGGTGTCCGACTCCAACGCGTACCTGTCGCCGCCGACGCTCACCCACCTGTTCGGCACCGACAAGGACGGCTTCGACATGTACGCGCAGACCATGCGCGGGCTGCAGAAGTCGCTGACGATCGGGCTGCTGGTCGCCGTGCTGTCGACGGGCACGGCGGCCGTCGTCGGGTCGGTCGCCGGGTATTTCCGCGGGGTGACCGACCGGGCGCTGATGTGGCTGGTCGACCTGCTGCTGACGCTGCCCAACTTCCTGATCATCGCGGTGATCAGCCCGGCGTTCAAAGGGAAGTCGTGGCTGCTGTTCGTGCTGCTGCTGGCCGCGTTCAGCTGGATGATCACGGCCCGGATCGTGCGCGGCATGACCCTGTCGCTGAAGGAGCAGGACTTCGTGCGTGCCGCGAAACTGATGGGTGTGCCACCGTTGCGGGTGATCAGGCGGCACATCCTGCCGCAGATGTCGTCGCTGCTGATCGCGGACGCGACGATCAACGTGGGCCTGGCGATCCTGACCGAGACGTCGCTGTCCTACTTCGGGTTCGGCGTGCAGCCGCCGGACGTGTCACTGGGCACGCTGATCGCGTCCGGCACGACCTCGGTGGTGAGCTTCCCGTGGCTGTTCTTCATCCCCGGTGGACTGCTGGTGCTCACCGTCCTGGCGGTGAACGTGGTCGGTGACGGGCTGCGCGACGCACTGGACCCGAACTCGGCGCGCGGGCAGCGCAAACAGCTGCGGGCGTTCCGGAAGGCGATGCGGGCATGACGGCGGCCACCGCGCGGTCGGCGGAGCACGGGGCGACCGAGGACGCGCTGCTGTCCGTGCGGGACCTGCACGTCACGTTCCCCAGCGAGGCCGGGAACGTGCGGGCGGTGCGGGGCGTGAGCTGGGACGTGCGGCCCGGCGAGGTGCTCGGGATCGTCGGCGAGTCCGGGTCCGGGAAGTCGGTGTCGTCGCTGGCCGTCATGGGCCTGCTGCCCGACCGCGCACACGTGTCCGGGTCGATCCGGCTGCACGACCGCGAACTGATCGGCCTCAACGACAAGGAGATGTCGTCGATCCGCGGGCGGCGGATCTCGATCGTCTTCCAGGACCCGATGTCCGCGCTGACACCCGTGTTCACCGTCGGCGACCAGGTGGCCGAGGCCGTCCGGGCGCACGACCGCCGGATCAGTCGGGCGGCGGCCGGCGAGCGGGCCGTCGAACTGCTCGACCTGGTCGGCATTCCGAATCCCAGGGCGGCGGCGCAGGCGTTCCCGCACGAGTTCTCCGGCGGGATGCGGCAGCGGGTGGTGATCGCGATCGCCATCGCGAACGACCCGGACCTGATCATCGCCGACGAGCCGACCACGGCGCTGGACGTCACCGTGCAGGCACAGGTGCTCGACGTGCTGGCGACCGCCCGCGAGGTGACCGGCGCCGGCATCATGCTGATCACGCACGACCTCGGGGTCGTCGCCGGGTTCGCCGACCGGCTGCTGGTGATGTACGCCGGCCGGGCCGCGGAGACCGGTGACGTGGTCGACGTCTACGCCCGGCCGCGCATGCCCTACACGCTGGGACTGCTCGGCGCGGTCCCGCGCCTCGGCGAGACGCACCGGCGGCTGGTCCCCATCCCCGGCCGCCCGCCGTCGCTGGTCCACCTGCCGGACGGCTGCCCGTTCGCGCCGCGCTGCCCGATGGTGGTGGACGCCTGTCGGACCGCCGAACCACCGCTCGTGCCGGTCGCCGACGGGCACGATGCCGCGTGCATCCGTACGGCCGACCTGGGCACCGACGAGTCGTCCGTGGCCCTCGCGGACCGCATCTACGACACCGACGAGGTGACCACCGGCACGCACGAACGGCGTGGCCGGATCCTGGAGGTCGACGGGCTGGTCAAGCACTTCCCGGTCACCAAGGGCGCGGTGTTCCGGCGGACCGTCGGCACGGTGCACGCCGTGGACGGCGTCAGCTTCGACATCGCCGAACACGAAACGCTCGGCCTGGTCGGCGAATCGGGCTGCGGCAAGACCACGACACTGCTGCAGATCCTGGAACTGGCCAAGCCGCAGGCCGGGTCGATCCGGCTGTTCGGGCAGGACGTGGCAACGGCCGACAAGGCCACCCGCACTCGGCTGCGCCGCGACATCCAGGTCGTGTTCCAGGACCCGGTCGCGTCGCTGGACCCGAGGATGCCGATCAGCGACATCATCGCCGAACCGCTGCGCCTGCACGGCGCCCCGGTCGACCGGGCCAGGGCACGCGTGGCCGAACTGCTCCGGCTGGTCGGCATGAGCCCGGAGCACGCCGGCCGCTACCCGGCCGAGTTCTCCGGCGGCCAGCGGCAGCGGGTCGGCATCGCGCGGGCCCTGGCGCTGGAGCCCAAGCTGGTGGTGCTCGACGAACCGGTGTCCGCATTGGACGTGTCCGTGCAGGCCGGTGTGCTGAACCTGCTGGCGTCGCTGCGCGACCGGCTGGGGCTGTCGTACCTGTTCGTCTCGCACGACCTGTCGGTGATCGGGCAGGTCGCCGACCGGGTGGCCGTGATGTACCTGGGGCGGATCGTGGAGATCGGCACCGCGGCCACCGTGCTCGGCGAGCCGCTGCACCCGTACACACAGGCGCTGCTGTCGGCCGTGCCGGTCCCCGACCCGGTGGCCGAGCGGCGGCGGGAACGCATCGTGCTGGTGGGCGACCGGCCCGACCCGGCGAACCCGCCGTCGGGCTGCCGGTTCCGCACCCGGTGCTTCGTGTTCGCCGGCCTGGACGACGTCCGCCGGCAGGCGTGCCTGGACACCGACCCCGCGCTGGACACCGTTGCCGACCCGGCGGACCACCGGGTCGCCTGCCACTACCCGGACGTCAGGAGTCCAGCACCAGGGACGCGCTGAACCCGAGCAGGACGGCGCCCAGCGCACCGTCGATGGCCCGCCGCACCCGCCGCCGGGAGAACCAGCCGCGCGCCCGGTGCACGACGAACACCAGCGCGCCCTGCCACACCAGGCCGAGCACGCCGAGCGTCCACGCCAGTAGCAGCGCCTGGCCGACCGTGGTGGCCGGCGTGAGGAACTGCGGCAGCACCGACAGGTACACGATCAGCACCTTCGGGTTGGTGACGTTCGACAGCAGGCCCTCCGACCAGCGGCGCACGCCGCTGCCGGACACCGCACGCGCGTCCGCGAGGGCCGCGTAGTCACCGCGTCGCGCGGCCCGTAGCGCCAGCACGCCCAGGTAGCAGAGGTAGGCGGCGCCCAGCCAGTGCAGCGCCACGAACGCGGGCTGGACCCGCACGATCAGCGCGCCGACGCCGAGGGCGGCCACCGTGCCCATGGCGATGTTGCCGGCGAACACGCCCAGCGTCGCGAGGAAGCCGCCGCGCCGCCCGCCGGACAGCGCGTTCTTCAGCACGACGAGCGTGTCCGGTCCGGGTGCGACGCAGAGCAGCGTCGCGATCACGAGAAAACCGCCGTACATGCCCCAGGTCACGGCGACCAACGTAACCGGGCAACGACCCGGCGACAATATTCACACTTTTCCCGTATTCCGGTATCTGGGACACGTTCCGGACGTTCCACACGGTCCATAGGCTGAGCTCACCGAATGCGAGGGAGGACCACACGGTGGCAGGCCGGACGAAGTTGTTGATCGGGTTACTGGGCGTCGGTGTGATCGCGGTGACCGCGGCGTGCGGGTCGGGCAGCTCGGCGTCGCACACGCTGCCCAACGTGCAGCAGTTGGCCAGCCGGACGTCCGACATCAACCCGAAGGACCCGTCGACGCTGGTGGACGGCAACTTCGTGTGGCCGCTGGACACGTGGCTGCCGAACTGGAACGGCAACGAGGTCGACGGCAACGACGAGAACGACGTGCCGGTGTACAGCGCGATGATGCCGGAGCTGTTCACCATCAACCCGGACGGCACGACCACGCCGAACCCGAACTACCTGTCGTCGGCGAAGGTCACGTCCACCAGCCCGCAGACCGTCACGCTGGACTTCAACCCGAAGGCGCACTGGACCGACGGCAAGGCACTGTCCTGGCAGGACATCAAGGCCGAGTGGCAGGCGTTGAACGGCAAGAACTCCGCCTACCAGGCCGTCACCAACCAGGGTTTCGTGGACATCTCGTCGGTGACCCAGGGCAAGGACGCCACCGAAGCGGTGATCACGTTCGCCAAGCCGTTCGCGGAGTGGCAGAGCCTGTTCACCCGGCTGGCGCCGCTGTACCCGCAGTCGGTGAACGGCACGCCGAACGCGTTCAACACCGCGCTGGCCAACGGGCCGTCGCAGGTCAGCGCCGGGCCGTTCAAGCTCCAGTCGTTCGACAAGAACCAGAAGACCATCGTGCTGGTGCGCAACCCCGACTGGTGGGGGCCCAAACCGGTGCTGTCCAAGCTGGTGTTCCAGGTCGTGGCCAGGGACAACCGGGCCGACGCGATCGCGAACAACGAGATCACCTACACCCCGCTGTTCGCCAGCGCCGACCTCTACAAGCAGGCCGAGCAGATGCCCAACGTGGTGATCCGGGATGCCGTGGCGGCCAACTTCAACGACGTCTGGTTCAACGGCCGGTCCGGTTCGCTGTTCGCCGACCAGAAGCTGCGGGTCGCGGTGGCCAAGGGCGTGAACGTGAACGCCATCACCAAGGCGGCGATCGGCCCGATCGAACCGAACCCGGTGCCGATCGGCGACCACCTGTACACGCCGGGCCTGAAGTACCACGAGGACCACACCAACCTGCTGGCGTACAACCCGGCCGAGGCCAAGAAGGAACTGGACGCGGACGGCTGGACCCTGCCGGCCGGCAAGCAGTACCGCACCAAGAACGGCAAGGAACTGGACATCTCGCTGCTGGACAGCACGTCCGACGACCAGACCGGCCTGGAGATCAACAAGCTGCTGATCGGTCAGATGGCCGCGATCGGCGTGAAGGCGACGGTCAACGCCGTGCCGGACGAGCAGTACAACGAACTGCTCGACAAGGGCCAGTGGGACATCGCGGCCAACGGCTGGCTGGTGTCGCCGTTCCCGGTCAGCCGCACGTCGTCGCACTACGTGCTGGACCCGAACAACATGAGCTCGAACTACGAGCAGATCGGCAACGACACCATCAACAACCTGTACCAGCAGGCCAACCAGACGCTGGACCCGGCGCAGCGCGCGAAGATCGGCAACCAGATCGACGTCGAGCTGTGGAAGGAGGCGGTGGACGTGCCGCTGTTCCAGTCGCCGGGCGTCGCCGTCGTGAACAAGTACGTGGCCAACTTCGGCGCCTTCGGCTTCGGTGACGTCGACTACACGAAGATCGGGTTCGTCAAGCATTGAGCACCGGCCTTCCCAGGCCGGTCCGGCACGCGGCGCTGGCCACGGGCTTCGTGCTCGTGGCCTGCGCCGTGCTCGGAGGGCTGTCGCTGGCGTCGTACCGGTCGGCCACCGGCCGGCTGGACCGGCTGACCGGCAGGGACACGGCGACGGTCGTCGGCGCGCAGGGCGCGGCGGCGGTGGTGCGGTGGCGGGGAACACGCTTCACGGTGCCGCTCACCGGTGCCGTCCCGGCGGCCGGCACCCACACCCAGGTCGCGTTCGACCCGGCCCACCCGGTGGACATGATCATCCCGGGTGCGACGGTGCTC
>DASZXM010000837.1:0-2516 GCA_035546415.1 Pseudonocardiaceae bacterium | reverse complement strand
GCCGACGCGGAACCACGGCCGCAGCGGGAACCGGAGTCGCAGCCGGAACCGGAGCCGTCCACGCCACGGCCGGAACCGGCGGAGCGACCGGCCGACGACGTCCCGGTGAGGTCCGGGCTGCGAGTGCTGCCCTGGGCAGGCGGTGGCGGCGAGCCCGCGCTGCCCCGGTCCCTGGAGCTGTTCCGCGCGCTGCGGCCGCTCAAACGCACGATCCCGTCGTTCCGCGACGACGCGGTCGTACTGGACGAGGTCGCCACGGCCGAGTGGGCCGCGCAGACCGGGATGTGGTGGCCGGTCACCCGGTCGATTCGCGAGCGCTGGCTCGATCTCACGCTCGTGCTGGACATCGGGCCGTCGATGGGGTTGTGGCGGGCGCGCGTGTCGGCGTTCGTGGCACTGCTGGAACGGCTGGGGGCCTTTCGCACGATCCAGGTCCGCCTGTTGGACACCGGCGACCCCGGTCAACCGGTCCTGCGCGGAGGTGCCGGCGCACCGGCCCGCGATCCCGCTGAGGTGCTGGATTCCTCGGGCCGCCGGGCGGTTCTCCTGATGACCGACGCGGTGAGTGCGGCGTGGAAACACAACGCACTCCTGCCGATTCTGGCGAACTGGGGCCGGCGGATGCCGGTGACCGTGCTGCACCTCCTGCCGCAGTATCTGTGGACGCGCTGCGGGCTGGCGTTGCACCGCGCGCGGGTCGGCGTGCCGGCTCCGCTGCGGCCCAACAGCCACTGGTCGCTCGAACTGCCGGATGCCTGGGCGGCGCCGGACCCGGACGCCCTGTCGCAGGCTGGCACGGTGCCGGTCCCCGTGATCGAGCTGCGGCCGAGGTGGCTGTCGTGGTGGGCCAAGCTGATCACCGCCGGCCAGCACGAACGAGTGCCGGGTGCCGTCCTCCTGGCCAGGGACACCGCATTGGGTGACCACCGGCGCGACACGCCGCCGTCGGCGAGCGAGGTGGTCCAGCGTTTCCGCAGTCTCGCATCGCCACCGGCATTGCGCCTGGCCACGCTGTTGGCGGCGCTGCCGGTCCGCCTCGATCTGGTCCACCTGGTTCAGCGACATTTCGTTCCGGACGCGCGCGCGGACCACCTGGCGGAGCTGTTGCTCGGTGATCTACTGTATCCTGCGGATCAACACGAAGGTGAGTCCACTTGGGACACGAGTGGGTTCACTTTCCCTGTGGCTGTCCGTGAACTGCTGCTCAACGGCGCCCGACGGTCGGAGACCGCCGGTGTCGTGCGGGCGGCCGCCGAACACTTCGGCGAACGGATTCCGGTGCTCGGTCACCTCCGAGATGCCATAGCCGACCCCCACAACACACCGGACCCTGTACTCACCCGGGACAATGAGGCTGATGTCGCACTGGAAAGCGCCGTTATGCGCGCGCTCTCCGGCCCATACCTGTCTCGTGCCGACCGCCTGAGAAACGCGGTGCGGCACGAGACCGTTGCCGTGTCTGCGCCCGAACCAGTCTCTGAATCGATTAAGAACACCACTACGCCCCCGACCCTTGCGAGCGTTGACATGGCCGAGCCGCGCCCGAACGACACCCTGACGTCCACCACGTCCACGTCCACGTCCACGTACCCGGACTCGTACGCGGCTCGGCACGGTGAGATCGACCTCGGCGACCGGATCGGCGACCAGGTGGACCACTCCCCATCCATCCGGGCGTACCACCAGCGACAGCCCGAGGACCCGCCACCGGTGTGGGGCAACGTGCCCCCGCGCAACCCGAACTTCACCGGCCGCGAGGAACTGCTGGAACAGCTGGGCAAACGGCTCACGGCGGGTGGCACGACGGCGGTGCTGCCCTCCGCCCTGCACGGCATGGGCGGGATCGGCAAGACCCAGATCGCGACCGAATACATCTACCGGCACCTCCAGGACTACGACGTCATCTGGTGGATCGAGGCCGCCCGTCAGACGCAGATCAGGGCGAGCCTCACCGAGCTGGCCCGTCAACTCGGCCTGGGCGGTGCGACGGAGGCGAACACGGCCGTCCGCGCGGTGCGCGAGGCCCTGCGCACCGGCCGGCCCTACCGTCGGTGGCTGTTGGTGTTCGACGCGGCGGACAGCCCGGAGGAGGTCCGCCAGTTCTTTCCGACCAACGGTCCGGGCGAAGTGCTGATCACCTCCCGCAACCCCGACTGGGCGGGCATCGCCCGGCCGCTGGAACTGGCCGTGTTCAAGCGCGGGGAGAGTGTCGACCTGCTGCGCAAGCGCGGCCCGGAGATCGACACTTCGGAGGCGAACCAGCTCGCCGACAAGCTGGGTGACCTGCCGCTGGCGATCGAACAGGCGGCTGCGTGGCGTGCGGTGACGGGCATGCCGGTCCGGGAGTACCTGCGCCTGTTCGACGAGTCCGTCGCGGAGATCCTGGACACCTCGGCCCCGCCGGACTACGAGGTGTCCGTCGCGGCCGCGTGGAACGTCTCGTTCGACGAGCTGCGGACGCGCAACCCGGCGGCCCACCAGATTCTGCACATCTGCGCGTTCTTCTCCCCGGAGCC
>DASZXM010000836.1:0-3198 GCA_035546415.1 Pseudonocardiaceae bacterium | reverse complement strand
CAGGCTGCCCATGTCCAGTGTGTGTGCGGGTGAACCCGTCGAATTCGGGATGTGCGACACGCCCGCGACCACGTACAGGCGCGTCCGGTTCCCCAGGCCCTCCTGTCGGTAGAGCTGTTCGCCGAGTTGTTTCAGCGTCAGATAGCTGACGCCCGGCAGCCATGAGTGCTCGGCCAGGTACAGCCCATGGGCGAAGGTGAATTCCGGTACCAGTTGCGCGCGGGTGGATTTCGACAGCACGGCATTCGGTGGAAAAGTCACGTTTCCCCGGTGGACACCGAGTACCTGACCTTCCGGCATGGACAACGGCAGCGGCAGGCCGCCGCCGGGATCGTCGGACAGGAATCCGTCCACGTAGTGACCGCCGCCGGGTTCGTCGTTCAGACCGGAATAGTTGAACAGCCGGCCGGCTATCACGCCCGCCGAATGGCCGTACCACAGCACCAGCGACGGCGACCGGCCCAGGTGTTGCGCCAACAGCCTTTCCCCGCTGCGCAGGAAATCGCGCAGCATCGTGACGTTGTCGTTAACGCTTTCGTCCAGTGTGGCGCCGTTGGCCAGTCTCGTGGGGACACCGCTGGCCGCAGGGCGCCTGGTGTAGATGACCGCGTAGCCCGCGTCGACGAACTCGTCGGCGTAGAGGTTGTCGAACGTGTCCGGCGGCAGTGGGCCACCGACCGGCTGCGGCACCAGTTGCCCCATCGGCGAGTTGTTGGCCTGGCCGTGGACCAGCAGCACGACCTTGCCGCTCCACTGCCCGGGAGTCGTGGGAAACAACACCGAGATCCCGGCACCCTGCCCGTCACCACCACCTGCGTACGTGCCGACACCGGCCACCCAGCTCGTGATGCCGAACTGCGGGAACAGGACGTTCGGCACGTCCGTGAGATCCTTGCGGGTGTAGCCGACCGTCAACGGATCCGAATAGCCCGCCGCTGTTCCGGATAATGCCATGTCAACCCGTTGCCACGGCCTTCCGGACGCATCCTGGAAGGCCGATGTCGCGGTGATCGCGCACGCCGTCTCGCCGACGGAATATCCGGCGACAATGGAATGCGGAACCAACAGGCCGGCACAACTCGTCGCGTTGTCCGCGCCAGCCGGCGCGATGACCAGAAACGCGCCGGCCAGCGCCACCGACGCGACCAGCGTGATATTTCGACCGTGCGAACGCAGCACAACTCCACAGCCGGACATGGTTCATCAACTCCCCGACTCACGCGTGTCGCCACGCGACCCCATGTCCAGGTTAGGTCGGTCCTATTCATCCGACATAGCTCGGTCACGCGTTCGGCTCATTGCTGCATGCAAAGATCTGCGATTATTCCCGCGCGCGATTATTTTCGGAATTCCCAGTGCGCAATGGCGGGAAAGCAAAACGCCCCGGCGGAAACCCACCGGGGCGCCTTGCGGTTACGGCCTACCGCAGGCCGACCGGGGTCTGGCCGGCCGCGGCGGCCAGCGCGCGGCCGGTGAGCACGCGCGCCAGGTGCTGCCGGTACGCGGCCGGGGCGTGCGCCTCGTCCATCGGCGTCGTGTCCTCGGCGGCCAGTTCAGCGGCCGTCTCCGGGCTGGCACCACCGGCCAGTGCCGCTTCCACGGCCGTGGCGCGCAACGGCGTGCCACCCATGTTGATCAGGCCGACCTGGCCGCCCACGACGGCCACGCCGACGATCGCCCAGTCGATGGCCCTGCGGGTGAACTTCTCGAAGCCCCACCCGATCCCGGCCCGCGCCGGCACGCGGATCTCGACCAGCATCTCGTCCGGTTCCACCGGCGTGGTGAACGGGCCGAGGAAGAAGTCGCCCACCGGAATCTCCCGGCTGCCGTTCGGGCCGCGCACGACCAGCACGCCGTCCGACGCGAGCACGGCAGCCGGCAGGTCGGCGGCCGGGTCGGCGTGCACCAGGGAACCGCCGATCGTCCCGCGGTGGCGCACCTGCGGGTCGCCGATGACGCCGGCCGCGTGCGCGAGCAGCGGTGCGTGCTCACGCAGCACCGGGTCCTCGTGCAGGTCCCGGTACCGGGTCAGCGCACCGATCCGCACCGTGTCACCGGACAGCCGGACGTAGCTCAGATCCGGCACGTGCCCCAGGTCGATCAGCACCTCGGGCGCGGCGAGCCGCAGTTTCATCAGCGGCAGCAGTGAATGGCCACCGGCCAGCAGCTTGGCGTCGTCGCCGTACTGGCCGAGCAGTTCCAGCGCCTCGTCGACGGAACCGGCCCGCCGGTAACTGAACGCGGCGGTGATCACGCCTCCACCTCCTGCCCGGACGCGTCGATCACGGCGCTGACGATGTTGTGGTAACCGGTGCAGCGGCACAGGTTGCCCTCCAGGGCCTGCCTGACCTCCTGCCGCGTCGGCTTCGGGTTCTCGTTCAGGATCGACACCGACGCCATGATCATGCCCGGCGTGCAGAACCCGCACTGCAGGCCGTGCTGCTCGCGGAACGCCCGCTGCACCGGGTGCAGTTCACCGTCCGCGCCCGTCAGGCCCTCCACGGTGGTGACGGAGTGCCCGTCGGCCTGCGCGGCCAGCACGGTGCACGACTTCACCGACTCGCCGTCCAGCAGCACGGTGCACGCGCCGCAGGATGTCGTGTCGCACCCGATGTTCGTGCCGGTCAGGCCGAGCGTGTCGCGGAGGTAATGCACCAGCAGCGTGCGGTCCTCCACCTCCTCGGCGGTCGTCCGGCCGTTGACCTCGATGGTGACCTTCATCAGACCGCCTCCTTCGCATCCGTGATCGCCTGCCACACCCGCTGCGGCGTGGTGGGCATGTCCACGTGCCGCACTCCCAGGTGCGCCAGCGCGTCCACGACGGCACTCTGCACCGCGGGCGTCGACCCGATCGTCGCGGCCTCGCCGATTCCCTTGACGCCCAACAGGTTCCGTGTCGTCGGCGTCACCGAGTCGACCAGCTCGAAATCGGGCAGTTCGGCTGCCGTGATGAACGAGTAGTCGGCCAGGGTCGCGGTGACCGGGTTGCCGTCGTCGTCGTAGCTCATGATCTCCAGCATCGCCTGCGCGATGCCCTGCGCGAGACCGCCGTGCCGCTGGCCGCGGAACGTCAGCGGGTTCATCACCGGGCCCGCGTCGTCGGCGGCGACCATCCGGCGCACGACGACCTTGCCGGTGGCCGTGTCCACCTCGACGACGGCGACATGTGCGCCGAACGGGAACGTCGGCGTGCCCTCG